>JBFFTZ010000008.1:0-17572 GCA_041571575.1 Gammaproteobacteria bacterium
CGTGTTGGATATCCACATGCTCAGTATCGCAGCGGCAGTCATAAAACCCATCACCAGCCGCCGGCCGCTGCTGCCGCCGAAGGCGGTCACCATGCCCAGCGCGATGCGCCGGTGAGCGCCGCTACGTTCCATGCCCATGGAGAGCATGAACCCGCCCAGCAAGAGCAGAATCAACGGGCTACCGTAGGACTCACCCACCTGGGCCGGTGTAAGCACACCAACCATGGGCAATACCGCAATAGGGACCAACGAGGTAACGGGAATGGGGACCGGTTCGAATATCCACCACACGGCACACAAAATGGTGAGCCCTGCCGTCCAGGCCACATCCGCGGAGGAGCCTGTTTCAAACAAATACCAGCCAAGCAGCCCGGCCAACACCGGTCCGGTAAACAATGGCAGGTTTTTCATGGACTCCCCCTGTCGGGATTTTCCGGCAGAGTCTCCCTGAAAGGACTCCGACTATTTCTTGCGCGGCATATACAGGTCGGTAATGGTACCTTCAAATGCCTCGGCCGCCAGCCCAACCGTTTCAGACAGGGTCGGGTGAGGATGAATGCTTAACCCGATGTCGGCCGCATCACATCCCATCTCGATGGCCAGGACCACCTCGCCAATAAGATCACCGGCATTGGGGCCGACGATTCCGGCTCCGAGTACTTTGCCAGAGTCGGGATCGAACAACAATTTGGTCAGACCCTCATCCCTGGCCATCGCCAGTGAGCGTCCGCTTGCGGCCCAGGGGAAAACCCCCTTGCCCACCTGGATACCCCGATTATCAGCCTCGATCTCGGTCAGTCCGCACCAGGCAATTTCAGGATCGGTATAGGCAACCGAGGGAATCACCCTGGCATCAAATTGACTCTTGTGACCGGCGGCAACCTCGGCGGCAACCCGCGCTTCGTGGGTCGCCTTGTGAGCGAGCATGGGCTGTCCGACGATATCGCCGATCGCAAAAATATGGGTCGCGCTGGTGCGCATTTGCTTGTCGACCTTGATGAATCCGCGCTCATCCACATCCACCGAGGCAGCCCCGGCGTTCAACGTATTGCCGCTGGGGGTTCGTCCCACAGCGACCAGAACCCGGCCAAATACGTCAGAGAATGTTTCATCTCCCCGGGTGAACTGCACGTGGATTCCGTCTGTTTCCGCAGCCATTGACGCCACGCGGGTACCCAGCATGATGTTTTCGTAGCGTGCTTCAAGACGCTTCGCCAGGGGTTTCACCAGGTCAGGGTCGCAACCGGGCATCAGGCCATCGGTCAACTCTACGACGGTAATTTTCACACCCAGCGAGGCATACACCGTGGCCATCTCCAGGCCGATAATGCCGCCTCCGATCACCAGCATGCGCTCTGGCAGTTCCTCCAGCTTCAACGCCCCGGTTGAGTCCATCACCCGCGGGTCTTCCGGGGTTCCCGGCAGGCGCATGGGCTCTGAGCCTGCAGCGATAATGCACTGATCAAAACTGATGAGCTTCTCGCCCTCTTCGCTGCTTACCTGGACGCGATGGGGCGACACAAAACGCGCTTCACCATGCACCACCCTGACCTTGCGTCGTCTGGACAAGCCGTCCAGCCCGCCAGTGAGTTTGCCTACCACGCCGTCTTTCCAGGCGACCAGGGCTGCCAGGTCCACCTCCGGCCTGGCGAAGCGAATACCGATTTCCGCGGCCGCCTCAGCCTCTTCCATGACTTTAGCCGCGTGCAGCAAGGCCTTGGAGGGAATGCAGCCCACGTTCAGACACACGCCGCCCAGGGTGTTCCAGCGCTCAAGAAGAATCACTTCCTGGCCCAGGTCTGCGGCACGAAAAGCCGCTGTATAGCCCCCGGGGCCGGCTCCCAGCACTAGCAAAGGCGCGTGCATATCTGCGCCGCCCTCGGGCATTTCCACGGCCCCAGCGCGCTCTGGAGAGGATTCAGCTACCTTTTGGGTCTCCTCGATAAGCTCCGGAGCCGAGGCTGTCGCATTCGCTTCACCGGCTTCGAGCACAATAAACGGCGTCCCCTCGGAAACCTTGTCCCCGGCCTTGACCAGGACTTCCACAACGGCGCCGGCGTAAGGCGCAGGAATATCCATGGTGGCCTTGTCGGTTTCCAGGGTAATCAGTCCCTGTTCCCGCTCCACCTTGTCCCCGGGGGAAACCAGCACTTCGATCACATCGACGCTGGCAAAATCACCAATATCCGGAATAGTAATTGTCGTCTGTTCACTCATGGGCATGCTCAGGGAATGGCCTGGATAAGCTTGGTCGCATTAGCCATGGCCTCCCCCAGGTAGCTGGTGAACCGGGCAGCATCGGCACCGTCAACCACCCGGTGATCGTAAGACAAGGACAGGGGCAACATCAGCCGGGGAATAAAGTTCTCTCCGTCATACACTGGTGCCATGCTCGATCGGGAAACACCCAGGATCGCCACTTCCGGTGCGTTGACAATCGGAGTGAAGGCCGTGCCGCCAATTCCGCCCAGGCTTGAGATAGTGAAACATCCGCCCTGTATCTGGGCCGCGGTCAGCTTGCCGTCCCGCGCCGCGGCACTCAGCTCCGCCAACTCCTTGGCCAACTCGAATACGTCCTTCTTGTCAGCATCTCTCACCACCGGCACTACCAGGCCATTCTCCGTGTCCGCTGCAAACCCGATATGCACATAGTGCTTGTACACAAGGTTCTCGCCAGTACTGTCCAAAGACGTATTGAACTGGGGGAATTCCTGCAAGGCCATGGCACAAGCGCGCATGATGAATGCCAGCGGCGTCAACCGAATCCCCTTGGCGGCAGCACTGTGCTTGAGCGCATTGCGCATCGCTTCCATGTCGGTGATGTCGGCCAAATCATGCTGTGTCACATGGGGGATGTTCAGCCAACTGGCCTGCAGGCGGGGGCCGGAAATCTTGTGTATGCGCCCAAGGGGGCGAACCTCTACCTCTCCAAACTTGGCAAAGTCCACATCGGGTACCGACGGCAGCCCGGGCGATGATACCGCCGGCGTCTCGCTCATGCGGCCCTTGATGTATTGCTTCACATCGGCGCGGGTAATACGGCCCTTGCGCCCGCTTCCCGTCACCCTGATCAGATCGACACCGACCTCTCGGGCAAACTTGCGCACCGAGGGACCCGCGTGGGCCAGGGCGAAACCTTCCTCGTCAACGGCCCTGGATTTTTCATGCGCCCGGATGGAGGCTGCACTGGCAGGTGCAGCCACTGGTGCTGCAACCTTCACCGGCTGGCTTTGTTGCGGCGCCCCGCTCGACGTGGCCGCCGATTGAGTGACCGTCAGAACCAGTAAAGGATTGCCTTCGGAAACCTTGTCGCCCACCTTGACCTGCAATGATTCAACAACACCGGCTTGGGGCGAGGGTACATCCATGGTGGCCTTGTCTGTCTCCAGGCTGACCAGTCCCTGCTCGGGCTCCACCGTGTCACCAACATTAACCAGCACATCAATGATTTCCACTCCGTCGAAATCACCGATATCCGGCACGGTCACTTGCACCGATGAGGAGGTGGCGCCAGTCGCAGCAGTGTCCGGTTCGGCTTGAGGCGACTCTGTCATATCCTCGGCAGGCGCAGCAGCAACCGCTGGCGCATCCGTCTTCGGAACAGCGATCTGCGGAACATCCACGCCGATCTCCATGATCACAGCCAGGTCACCCATGGACACCTTGTCGCCGGTGGATACGCAAACCTCAAGCACCTTGCCTGCCCATGGGGAAGGGACATCCATGGTCGCCTTGTCGGTTTCCAGGGTCAGCAACCCCTGCTCCTTCTCCACCTGATCACCCGGTGCGACCAGCACCTCGATGACCTCTACATCGGTGAAATCCCCAATATCGGGAATCAGAATTTCTGTACGCGTAGCCAATACTCTATCTCCCCGGGCCGCTAGCTGTTGGCCGGATAGGGTTTTTCGGGATTGATGCCATACCGATCAATGGCGTCCTTCAACACTGATCGCTTGAGCTTGCCTTCATCCACCAGGCTGCCCAGGGCGGCCAGCACAATGTGATGACGATCCACTTCAAAAAACGAACGCAAGGCCTTGCGGGTGTCACTGCGGCCATAGCCGTCGGTACCCAGGACTTCGAAACGACCGTCTATCCAGGGACGCACCTGGTCAGGCACCAGCTTCACGTAATCACTGGCGGCAACAAACGGGCCCTCGACGTTTTCCAGGCACTTGCCCAGGTAGGCACGGCGGGGCTTTTCGTCCGGGTGCAATCTGTTCCAGCGATCCACCTCCAGGGCATCACGCCGCAGTTCGGAATAGCTGGTCACACTCCACACGTCCGACTTGACATTGTAGTCCTGCAACAGCAGTTCGGCAGCGGCTTCCACCTCGCGCAGGATCGTACCCGAACCAAACAACTGGACCCTGGCCTTGCCACGTCCGCCCTTGCTCAGTCTGTACATGCCTCGCACGATTCCCTCTTTCACACCTTCGGGAAGCGCCGGATGAGCGTAGTTCTCGTTCATGCAGGTGATGTAATAAAAAACACTTTCCTGCTTCTCATACATACGCTTCAGGCCATCATGCACGATCACCGCCAACTCGTAGGAGTAGGTGGGATCGTAGGAGACGCAGTTGGGAATGGTGGAGGCGGCCAGCAAACTGTGGCCGTCCTGATGCTGCAGTCCCTCGCCGGCCAGGGTGGTCCTACCCGCAGTACACCCCACCAGGAAGCCCTTGGCCTGCATGTCGCCGGCGGCCCAGGCAAAGTCACCGATCCGCTGGAAGCCAAACATCGAATAGAACAGGTAGAACGGCACCATGTTCACGCCATGGTTGGCGTATGCGGTACCGGCGGCTATCCAGGAACTGAAGGCGCCCGCCTCGTTGATGCCCTCTTCCAGGACCTGGCCCTTCTTGTCCTCACGGTAGTACATCAACTGGTCCGCATCCTGGGGCGTGTAGAGCTGACCGACCGAGGAGTAAATACCCACCTGGCGAAACAGTCCTTCCATACCGAAGGTACGGGCCTCATCGGGAACAATAGGCACCACGTTGGAGCCAATCTCCTTGTCCCGCATCAGGCTGGTCATCATGCGGACCAGGGCCATGGTCGAGGAAATCTCGCGCTCACCGCTACCCTCCAGCAGGGCCTTGTAGGTCTCCAGCGGAGGCAGCTTCAAGGCCGGCGCATCGCCCTTACGCTGGGGCAGCGAACCACCCAGCAGGCTCCGCCGTTCGAGCATGTACTTCATTTCCGGGCTGTTCTGCGTGGGCTTGCAGAACGGCACGCTGGCAATCTCGTCGTCCGACACCGGAATACTGAACCGGTCCCGGAAACTGCGCAGGTCTTCCTCAGCCAGCTTCTTCTGCTGGTGAGCTATATTCTGTCCTTCACCCGCCGCGCCCATGCCGTAACCCTTGATCGTCTTGGCCAGGATTACCGTGGGCTGTCCCTTGTGTTCGGCCGCCGCCTGGTAGGCTGCATGGACCTTCAGCGAATCATGGCCACCTCGATTCAGGCGCCAGATCTCGTCATCCGACATATTGGCGACCATAGACAGCAATTCCGGATACTTTCCGAAGAAATTCTCCCGGGTGAATTTTCCGCCCTTGGCCTTGAATGCCTGGTACTCACCGTCCACGCACTCTTCCATAAGGCGTTTCAGCAAGCCGTCATTGTCCTTGGCCAGGAGACGATCCCAGCGGGACCCCCAGACGACCTTGATGACATTCCAGCCAGCGCCCAGGAAGGCTGCTTCGAGTTCCTGGATAATCTTGCCGTTACCCCGCACCGGACCATCCAGTCTCTGCAGATTGCAGTTGACCACGAACACCAGGTTATCCAGTCCCTCGCGAACCGGCATGGTGATGGCGCCCAGGGACTCCGGTTCGTCCATCTCGCCATCGCCCAGGAACGCCCAGACCTTGCGGTCCGACTTGGGCACCATCCCCCGGTTTTCCAGGTAACGGCAGAACTTGGCCTGGTACAGCGCCATTAGCGGACCCAGGCCCATTGAAACGGTGGGGAACTGCCAGAAATCAGGCATCAACCACGGGTGGGGGTAACTGGACAGGCCGCCCGGCTCTACTTCCCGGCGGTAACGCTTGAGGTGGGCCTCGTCCAGGCGCCCTTCAAGATAGGCCCGGGCGTAAACCCCGGGTGCCGAATGGCCCTGGAAAAACACCATATCCCCGGGATGCTCCTCCGAGGGGGCGCGCCAGAAATGATTGAAACCGACCTCGTACAGGGTGGCTGAGGACTGGTAGCTGGCAATGTGTCCACCTACCTCTTTGCTCTCGCGATTGGCGTGCACGACCATGGCCATGGCATTCCAGCGTATATACGCCTCGATTCGCCTTTCCAGCTCTCGTTCACCCCGGTAAGGAGGTTGCTGACCCACCGAAATCGTATTTAGGTATGCGGTATTGGGCTTGAAAGGCAGGTAAGCGCCTGAACGCCGGGCATGATCAATAATGCTCTCGAGCAGGAAATGGGCCCTCTCGGGTCCATAGGCCTTGAGCACAGAATCTATCGATTCAATCCACTCACGTGTTTCTTCGGGATCGATATCCTCGAACCTTACGGAATCTGACATCTGGGTTTATTCCACTGCATCGAATAACGGTTAGCCCAAACTAATGGGCCGGCGGATGATTTACGGGCAACCAACTGATACGATGGCCCGGTTTTACGCACTCTTGGCAATTCTGCGTAAGTGCGCGTATTTCGTATAATTTTGTCTGGTCAATAATCGGGTTTTGAGAGAGGTAGGTCAAGGTGGCAACGCGGCCAATTCACCATTTGACGGCGGTCAAACTGAAAATTTCACAGCTAAAGGGCGATATTTCACCATCCAGGCTGCTTGGCCGTGGCAACCTGATGCTGGTGGTACCCGAATCCCCGCCCGAGTCCCTGTGGAAGACCATCCCCGATGGCACAAGCTTGCGCAAACTGCTGGCAATCTCCGATACCAAGCCCGTTAAAGTCCACAGATCCTTTATTTCTCATGAGGGCAAAGCCTGCCAGGTGTTGCTGAGCCCCGCCCCGGCCCAGGCTACCCAGTTCGCGCGCCTGACCCAGGCCAGGACTCTGGTTGGCAAACTAATGGAAGATCACCCGGCGGCAGTGACCGTGATGCTGGCCGGTCTTGAGGAAGATGCGTCCATGGCCATGGCAGAGGCCATCGCCAGCGCCTTTTATGCCGCCGCTGCCGTGATGCCCAGTCGCAAGACCAAGCCGGACCCCGCACCCGCGCTGACCCGGATCGACTTCGTCGGTCTGCCTGGAAGGCTTGATACCAGGCGTATCAAGGCGGAAGCAGGCGGCAATCACCTAGCGCGCTGGCTGACGGCACTTCCTCCCAACGAACTTAATCCGACCGGCTACAGAAGGCACCTGGAAAAACTGGCCAGCGAGAATGGCTGGGAATTCAAGTTCATAGGTGAAAAGGAACTCGCGCGCAAAGGCGCGGGCGCGTTCCTGGCCGTTTGCCAGGCCAGCGCCGAGCGCGACGCGGGCATTGCCCACCTTCGCTACCGGCCGGGCAAGAAAACCGCCAAAGCCGGATTGTCCCTGGTCGGCAAGGGTATTTGTTTCGACACCGGTGGTTCCCAGCTCAAGCCCTTCAAGTCCATGCTGAATATGCACGAGGACATGGGCGGTAGCGCGGTGGCTGTCGGTCTGCTCCAGAGCCTGACTGAAATGGGCTACCCGGAACCGGTGGATTGCTGGCTGGCAATTTCCGAGAACCGCCTGGGTCCCAACGGCTATATCCCCCAGGACATCATTACCGCGGCCAATGGCACCACTATCCAGGCAATTCACACGGATGCCGAGGGCCGGTTGGTCCTGGCAGACACCCTGCACCTGGCCAGCCTGGCCAAACCCCGGGCAATTATCGACTTCGCCACCCTGACAGGCGCCTGCGTAGCGGCCCTGACAGAACGATACAGCGGCGTGTTCACCAACCGGGAACACCTGAATCCGGTGCTGATCAGCGCCGGCAAGGACAGCGGTGAAAGGGTCTGGCCATTCCCCATGGACGAGGATTTTGACCGCTCCATGGATAGCGAAGTCGCGGACATCCTGCAATGCCCGACCACCAACGATGGTGACCACATTATGGGCGCCCGTTTCCTGAGCCGTTTTGTCGGCAAGGACATCGCCTGGGTCCACGTGGACCTGAGCTCTGTCAACCACAAGGGCGGCCTGGCTCATGTCCCTACCTCCCTTACTGGCTTCGGCGTGAGGTTTATAATGAACCTGTTACTTGATCAGAAATTCATGAAAAAGCTGGATAGCTAATGATCGATCGCCTGGTTATCACCCGTCCCGACGACTGGCACCTGCATCTGCGCGATACGCAAGCCCTGGCTGCCGTGGTGCCGTTCACGGCCGGGCAGTTCCGACGGGCCGTTGTCATGCCCAATCTGCGCCCGCCTGTGATTAACGCGGGGCAGGCGCTGGCCTATCGGCAACGCATACTCGAGGCCCTGCCCCCGGGTACGGATTTCGACCCGCTGATGACCCTCTACCTGACGGACAATACGACGCCCCAGGTGATTTCCGAGGCGGCAACATCACGCCATATCGTGGCGGTCAAACTGTACCCGGCCGGAGCAACCACCAACTCAGATTCTGGTGTGACTGACATCGACAACACGCTGGCAAGCCTTGAGCGCATGGCCGAGCTCGGTATGCCCCTGCTGGTACACGGTGAGGTCACTGACAACACCGATGTATTTGAGCGCGAACAGCGTTTCATCGACCAGGTGCTTGCACCGCTGGCACGGCGACTGCCCGAACTGAAAATCGTCCTGGAACACATCACTACGGCGGATGCCGTGGCCTTCGTCAATTCCGGTCGACCCGGGCTGGCGGCGACGGTTACACCTCAGCACCTGCTGATGAACCGGAACGCGCTGTTTTCCGGCGGCATACGGCCTCACCACTATTGCCTGCCGGTACTCAAACATGAGCGCCATCGGGAAGCGGTACTAAATGCTGCAACCAGCGGATCGGGACGCTTTTTCCTGGGTACCGACAGCGCCCCTCATGCCCGCAGCGCCAAGGAAAATCCCTGTGGCTGCGCCGGCATCTTTTCCGCTCACGCGGGCATCGAATTCTATGCCGAAGCTTTTGAACAAGCAGGTAAGCTCGATATGCTGCAAAGCTTTGCCAGTGAAGCGGGACCCGACTTCTACGGCCTGCCCCGCAATACCGACACGATCACCCTGGTCAGGGAACCCTGGCAAGTCCCTGACAGCTATCCCTACCTGGCCAACGACCCCATTGTTCCTCTCAGGGCCGGTGAGACCATCACCTGGCGCATGGAAAACACCCTAAATGACTGAAGAAAAAAAGACCTCGAGCATGGCGAGCCGCTTCAGGGGCTTCCTGCCGGTGGTAGTAGATGTTGAAACCGGTGGGTTCAACTGCCAGACAGACGCGCTGCTGGAAATCGCGGCGGTGCCGCTGAAGCTGGACGACCAGGGTATCTTGAGCCCCGGAGAATCCGTACGATTTCACGTGGCGCCATTCGAAGGCTCGAACATCGAGCAGGCGGCGCTGGAGATCACCGGCATCGACCCGCATCACCCGTTGCGGCCGGCGCTGGACGAAAAAGATGCCTTGACCCGGATTTTTAGGGAAGTTCGCCGGGAAATTAAAGAGACCGGCTGCACCCGTGCAATCCTCGTGGGACACAATGCCAGCTTCGACCTGTCGTTCCTCAATGCCGCGGTCAGTCGCACCCAGCTCAAACGCAATCCGTTCCACCCATTCAGCACCTTCGACACCGCCACACTTGGGGGCGTTGCATTTGGGCAGACCGTGCTGGCGAGAGCCATTGATGCGGCGGGAATTGAATGGGATAGCAAGCAGGCACATTCCGCTGCCTACGATGCTGAACGCACTGCCGATCTGTTCTGCATGATCGTCAATCAGTTCAGAGAAATCTATCGGCAATCCCTGGAAACCGCCAAGGGCTAGGCCCTTTCCACAAGGCAAAAAAAACGGTTGCGGACACCGGGCCCGCAACCGCTTGATCAGTAATTACCGGTCAGTCCTGGGCGCCATCCACCTCAGCCAGTACCGGCTGCAATTCTCCGGACTGGTACATCTCGACCAGGATATCGCTCCCGCCGATCAACTCGCCCTTCACATACAACTGTGGAAACGTGGGCCAGTTCGAATGAACCTTCAGGGCTTCCCTGAGTTCCGGGTCCTCAAGAATATTAAAGCTCGCGAAGTTGGTTCCACAGGCACGCAGCACAGCCACGGCCTGGGCCGAAAACCCGCACTGGGGAAAATCCGGTGAGCCCTTCATAAACAGCAGTACCTGGTGCGAACCCAGTTCGTGCTCAATTCTTTCCTTAACGTCCAAGTAGAATTCCTCCGGCGTCGTTCTTAATCATCACTCTTGTTTCTGCTCTGATTCCTTCGCAGATCAAGTCGGGAAATCACCTGCAGGCGCCGGGTTTCGTCCATGGCGCCCCAGGTTGCTATCTCTTCAAGGGTTCTGAAGCAGCCTGTACACAGACCCTCATCCCCCATGAGACAAACCGATATGCAGGGGGATTTGACGGCAAGCCGTCTACCCCCTATTGCTTCATCCACCTGCTACCACTCAGCCGGCGAAGTTGGCGGCCACGAAGTCCCAGTTGACCAGGTTCCAGAACGCTTCCACGTACTGGGGACGGGCATTCCGGTAATCAACGTAGTACGCGTGTTCCCATACGTCACAGGTCAGCAACGGAGTGCTGTCACCGGTAAGCGGGGTGCCGGCATTGCTGGTTTGCTCGATAGCCAGGCTGCCATCAGCCTTGCGTACCAGCCAACCCCAGCCAGAACCGAACACAGTCACGCTCTTGGTGGAGAATTCCTCGCGGAATGCGGCGAAGGAACCAAACGCCTTGTTGATCGCATCAGCCAGTTCGCCGGTCGGCTCGCCGCCGCCATTGGGGCTGAGGCAATTCCAGTAAAAGCTGTGGTTCCAGATCTGGGCGGCGTTATTGAACACCCCACCACTGGACTTGCGCACGATGTCTTCCAAAGAGGAATTCTCGAACTCCGTACCCTGGATCATCTTGTTCAGGTTCACAACGTAGGTGTTGTGGTGCTTGCCATAGTGATACTCAAGAGTTTCCTTCGAAATATGGGGCTCAAGGGCATCCATCGCATAGGGCAGTTTTGGCAATTCATGTGCCATATAATTCTCCTTTGTTCGGGTTCCCGGTTACTGGGAAAATAGACCGAGGTGGGTCGATAAAAAAGCTATGATACCAGAACATAGGCAAATTCAGATTCCCATGAGCAACAGAAAGAGCATGAATCCGGGCCAAAAGGCCCCTGATATCCCCTCAATCGCCCGGTTCAACGTCCAGGCCGCCCTGGCCGAGGACGTCGGGGACGGCGACGTCACGGCCATGCTGATCCCTTGTGGGGCGCGGGCCACAGCCTGGGTCACCTGCCGGGAACCCGCGGTGATCTGCGGGCAACCCTGGTTCGACGAGACTTTCCGGCAACTGGACCCGGGGATTTCCGTGGAATGGATGGTAAAGGAAGGCTATCGTGTGGAGCCGGATACCCGAATTTGCAAAATCACCGGCCCCGCCCGGGCTGTACTTACCGGTGAGCGTACCGCGCTGAATTTCCTGCAAACCCTTTCTGGCACTGCTACCGCTGCTGCAGCCCTGGCCGCGCTGGTGGCTGGAACCGGATGCAGTGTGCTGGATACCCGCAAAACCATCCCCGGGCTTCGCCAGGCGCAAAAATACGCCGCCCAGTGCGGCGGAATGCGCAACCACCGGATTGGCCTGTTTGACGGTATCCTGATCAAGGAGAACCACATCATGGCCGCCGGCAGTATCGCCGCAGCGGTAAAATCCGCCCGGGAAGCTGCTCATGAACTGACAGTAGAAGTTGAAGTAGAAACGCTGGAAGAGGCTCGGGAGGCCATCACAGCCGGTGCCGATATTCTGTTACTCGACGACTTTAGCCTGGAGCAGATGAGGGAGGCCGTTCTATTGAACCAGGAACTGGCTGCCAACCTGCCCCGGGACAGGGCCATGCTTGAAGCATCCGGGTCGGTCACCGAACAGACACTGCCGGGGATCGCCGCAACAGGTGTCGACTACGTTTCCGTGGGAGCTGTCACCAAGCACCTCAGGGCAATCGACTTTTCCATGCGATTCACCCTGGAGCAGGCGTAGCTCAGATCCTGCCGGTGGTCTCGGTAAGACTGGCCTTCAAGATTTGCTTGGGTTCGGACACGCCGTAGCCCTGGGCGTAATCAATGCCCATTCCCCTGAGCATGGTGATGATTTCTTCATTCTCGGCGAATTCGGCGATTGTCCGCTTGCCTGTCAGGTGACCGATCTCGTTAATCGACCTGACCATTTCCCTATCGATAGGATCATGCAGCATTTCCCGGACGAAGCTGCCATCGATCTTCAGGAAATCCACGGGGAAATGCTTCAGGTAACCGAAAGACGACAAACCGGTGCCAAAATCATCCAGGGCAAACATGCATCCCAGTTCCTTGAGGGAATGAATGAATCGATTGGCCTGGGAGTAACTGGCGATGGCGGCAGTCTCGGTAATCTCGAAACAGATCTTGGTCGGATCTATGCCGCTGCGATGAAACTGTTCGATCACAAAGGGCAGGAACTTGTCATCCGCCAGGCTTTGGCCGCTGAGGTTGATTGAGCACATGCTCAGGCGCTCTCTCTCATCAGCCTCGGAAACCAGCCAGCGCAGAGTGTTGGCGATCACCCAGCGATCAATGTTGGGGGTTATTCCGTAACGCTCTGCGGCGACAATAAACAACTCGGGCGAAATCAGTTTGCCAACCTCATCCCTCATGCGCAGCAATATCTCAAAGTGCGTGCCCCGCTCCATGTTGTCATGCAACGGACGGATGGTCTGCCGGAACAATTCGAAGCGTGACTCATCCAGTGCATTATTAATCCTGGCGGCCCACTGCATCTCCTTGCGCCGGCGCATGAGATCAATATCATTTTCCTTAAAGCAATGGATGCGGTTGCGACCGGCTTCCTTGGCCGCGCGGCAAGCACTTTCGGCCGCACTGACCAGGGTTTCAACATCCTGGTTGTCGGCAGTGATCGGCACCACGCCAACACTCGCCCCCAGCCGGAAAGGTTTATCTTCCCAGTGGAACTTGAAGTCCCTGACCGCTTCTCGCAAGGTGTCCGCAGTGGCAATCGCCTCTTCGGGTGAACAGCTTTCCAACAAGATGCCGAACTCGTCGCCACCCAGGCGCGCGACGGTGTCACGCCAGCGAATCTTCGATTTAAGCAATGCACCCAGTTGTCCCAGCAGAGCATCACCTGCACCGTGCCCACAGGAATCGTTAACAATTTTGAACTGGTCAAGATCAAGTGACAGCAAGGCGTAGGAGGTTTCCCTGGCCTTGGCGCTCTTTAGCGCTCTTTCCAGTCGCGCCTCGAATTCCCGGCGATTAACAAGACCGGTAAGAATATCGTGACTGGCGTGATAACTGAGACGGCGGTTTAGCTCGCGAGATTCACTCACATCATGGAACACCAGCACGCCGCCACTGACCACGCCGCGGTCATCCCGGATTGGTGCAGCAGTGCTCTCAATATAAAGCTCGTTGCCATCACGGCGAATCAGCAGTGTGGGCCGAACAGATTTGATCGGCCTGTCCCGACGAATAGAAACCGACATGGCATTTTCCAGCGGCTCACAGGTTTCCTCGTGAAAACAACGGAATATTTCGTCGATGGGCCTGCCCGTGGCGTCATCCAGCTTCCAACCGGTAAGTTCCTCTGCAACCGGATTGATGTACTCCACCATGGACTCGCCATCGGTGGTGATTACCCCGTCACCGATAGACTGCAAGGTAATCTGGGCGCTCTCCTTCTCGCGGAACAGCGCTTCCTCGTAAAGCTTGCGCTCGGTAATATCCAGTTCCACGCCCACCAGGCGTTTCAGCCGCCCGGTCTGATCGTGCAGCGCCTTGGCGCGACTCAGCACCCACCGCCAGTCGCCGTTGGTGTGACGCATCCGGTGAACGCTTTCGAATTGCGGTGTCTTTCCCGCCAGGTGCTCGCGAATGGAGGCCTGCACCCCGATCATGTCATCCGGATGCACCAGTTTTCGCCAGTCAGGGGTGGCATTGGCGAATTCGCCTTCGTCATACCCCAGCATTGATTTCCAGCGGGGCGAAAAATACGTGTCGTTGGTCTTGAGGTCAAAATCCCAGACACCGTCATTGGCGGATTGGCTGGCCAACGAGTGGCGCTCATTGAACTCGGCCAACTCCGAGCGCAAGAGAAGTCGTTCCTGGCCAGATACGAAGCTGGTTCCCAGTAGTTTCAGCAAGAGGTGAAGATTCGCGTCCCAGCTGGCCCGGGGCAGGCAACTGGCCATTGCAATAAATCCACGAACTTCACCGTTGATGCTCAGTCCAATAAGCAGTACAGCACCGATATTCAATTCGGCGAACAGTCCGGCTTCGGCCTCGGCGGATTTATTGGTGTCAGTAAGCTCCAGTACCCGCAAATGGGACATGTGCGACTGCAACCAGGCGTATGGCTCAAGTTCCACACCGGCAAGCACTTCAGGGTTACAGGTAGAAAATACACTGCGGGCAGAATATACGTTTTCGATCCGCTGGCGGCCGTCGTCCAGCATGGCGATGAACAGCGCATCAACACCCGACGCATCCCGTACCGATTCCAGGCACTGTGCGATCGCTTCTGCACCATCCTCGGCCACACTCTGCAAATCGATAGAGGCCTTGGTGTATACGGTATCCAGTCCGGAGCGACTGCGTGCGCCTACTCCAACAGGATAGCGTCCGCTCAAACCCGTCAGGGTGATCTCATGCTTGTCATCGTCGGATCGTGCTGCCATTAGGCCGACCTCTATTCAAATGTTTGTGGCGATCTCGTTAACGCGTCGGTCCGTGCCCCAATCGGATAGCTGAACAGAATTCAGCAACATCCGAGGTGATTGTGACATACTTTTTTAAGAAAACAAGCTAACCCCATGTTTATAGACTAATTAATTTGATTTAACAATAGATGACCGTGGAGTGGGTACGAGACCGGCTTTTCCAATCTACCTAGAGGCGCTCAAGAAAAGTGCGAATTACGTGGCAGATTTTCATTCGCGTGAAGATTCTTTTCAGTCAGCGGCCTGCATTTGTGGCGTGACTGTGAGGGGGCGAACCCAACCGGCGCCGTGACGATTGAGCTACCGACCATAAAAAAACCCGCTATTGCGGGCTCTTTTCACCTTCCAATAATCACTAGCCGACCTGCCTGTCCTTGTCGGACCAGTATTGCTTCCGCAGCTCTCTCTTGAGGATCTTGCCCGTAGCATTCATTGGCAAGGCCTGGGCAACGTCGTAGCTCTTGGGCAGTTTAAACTTCGCCAGCCTCTGACTGGCATAGTCATTAATGCCCGCTCGTGTGATCAGGAAACTGCAGCGCCACCGCATCGGGTTGGCGCCGGCACCAGTAGTCCAGCACATCTGCTACATTTGGCCCCGCACGCAAAGCGTGCAG
Organism: Gammaproteobacteria bacterium; assembly: GCA_041571575.1. Taxonomy (GTDB): domain Bacteria; phylum Pseudomonadota; class Gammaproteobacteria; order Steroidobacterales; family BM003; genus CAKZML01. The sequence goes on from JBFFTZ010000008.1 coordinate 15,510, forward strand.
GGCCTCCAGTGTGGGGTCCTGACTCTCCGTCATCCTCAGCTTTCGCTATCCGCTACCATCTTCTCCAACTCTTCTGCCGATTTCTGACGAATCTTGGAGGGTTGCAGCAACAATCTTGCGAGAGCCGGCAAGAGAACCAATGCCCCAAGCATGTTCCACAGGAACATGAAGGTCAGCATCAATCCCATATCAGCCTGGAACTTGATGGGTGAGAACATCCAGGTTCCCACGCCGATGGCCAGGGTCAGTCCGGTAAAGGCCACGGCCACCCCCGTTGACTGCAGGGTCTTAAAATATGCTTCGGTCAGTTTCAGCCCGTCCTTGATAAACCCGAGCATTCGACTGTAAATGTAGATTCCGTAATCCACACCAATACCCACGCCAAGTGCGATCACCGGCAAGGTAGCCACCTTTACACCAATCCCGATAAAGGCCATCAGGGCCTGGGCAAGGACAGATGTCAGGGCCAGGGGCAAGATGATGCACATTACTGCACGCAGTGAGCGGAAGGTGATCAAGCACAGTAGGCTGACTACACCGTAAACCCAGGCAAGCATCTGATACTGGGCCTTGGAGATAACGATATTTGTTGCCGCCTCGACTCCGGAGTTACCCGCCGCCAGGACGAAAGTCGCATCCGGACTGTTATAGGTAGCCGCAAATTCCTCTGCAGCCGCCACGACCCGCAAAAGTGTATCGGCCTTATGGTCCTCAAGGAATACAAGGACCGGCACCATAGAGCAATCCGTATTGATCAGAATACTCGGCACCCGGCTCAGGGAACTGTTCAACACGAATTGGTTCCTGCTCAGGGCTGCCCATTTCAGGCTGCCCTCATTCATGGCGGTATTAACCAACTTCGCCACGTTCACCAGGGAGACAACAGACTGGACGCCCTCTACCGGTTCCATTTCACCCTGGAAGCGATCGATAGCAGCCACCGCCTCGTAGTTACCACAGGCCTGCGCCGGGGTCTCCACCATCACCACAAACACATCCGTGCTGTTCGAGTAATTCGCAGTCAGGAACGCATTGTCCCGGTTGTAACGAGAATCAGCGCGCAATTCCGGAGCGCCGGGATCAAGATCACCAATCTTCAGGCCCTGGCCAAAATACAATCCAAACGCGAACAGGCCTACTGCGATACCCAGCGTGACGCGAGCCCGCTTCATTTCAGTGAACCCAGAGAACCATTCCCAAACCTTGCTGGGATTGCCCTTGCGCTTTTCCATGTGCTGGACAGACTTTTTCGTCACTCCGGTATAGGACATCAGTACCGGCAATAGAATCAGGTTAGTCATGATGAGCACGGCCACACCCAGACTGGCAGTCAGTGCCAACTCCTGGATGACCGGAATCTCAATCACCATCAAGGTGAAGAAGCCGATACCATCACTGACCAGCGCCACCAGGCCTGGGACGTAAAGCTGACGGAACGTCAGCCTGGCCGAAGCCATGGGGCTAGCTCCAAACAGTGACTTGGACCTGATGCTGTTGATCATCTGCACACCGTGACTCACGCCGATGGCAAAGACCAAAAACGGGACCAGCATGGAATACGGGTCGATTCCGAAGCCCAGTACGTTCAACAGCCCCAGCTGCCAGACCACGCCAATAGTGGAACACAACAGGGGGATCGCGGTACTCCACAGGCAGCGAGAATAGAGGTACAGCAAGCCCATGGTGGTCAAGAAGGCGATCAGGAAGAATATGCCGACCTGGTTCGCACCATGGATTAGATCGCCGACAATCTTGGCGAAACCGATGATGTGAATAGCCACCGTGTCACTGCCATACTTGTCCCGTACCAGGGTTTCAAGATTTTGTGACAACTCTTTGTAATCAAGTTTCTCGCCGGTCTCTGCATCCCGATCAACAAGTGGCGCCAACACAATTGTCGACTTGAAGTTATTAGCAACCAGTCGCCCTATCTGGCCGGACTTGAGTACGTTTTCCCTGAGCTTTTCCAGGCTCTCATGGGATCCGTCATAGCCATCGGGGATAACGGCGCCACCACGGAAGCCCTCTTCAGTCACCTCGCTCCAGCGAATGTTTGGCGACCA
>JBFFTZ010000009.1:0-17178 GCA_041571575.1 Gammaproteobacteria bacterium
GCCAGCCCTTCGCAGGGTCATGATCTCCGCATGGGCGGTAGGGTCATTCAGGCCGATAGGATGATTGAAGCCCTCGGCAATGATTTCGCCATCCTTGACCAGTACGGCGCCCACCGGCACCTCGCCGTTATCCGCCGCCTCGCGGGCAAGCTCCAGGGCCCGGCCCATGAACTGCCGATCCAGCTCTTCTTGTGTGGTTTGAACATTCACGGCGCAAGGATACCCCACTGCGGGGGGCCAATGACATCCAGCCCTTCCTGAATGCAAAATTCATCGGCTCTGTTTCTCACCAGGTGATACCCTCTGGGAATCGCCAACGCCGAATCAATTGTGCAATGTCGCCACGGCCCTGCCTGACAGGAACGGGATGATAGATGTCACGAGATCAGGAGTCGCCCATGACGGACTCATCCGTCGACGCCAAGTTCAGTCTCACCTCCTCAAGCACCGTGGTCATCGCCAATATGATCGGTACCGGCGTGTTCACCAGCCTGGGATTCCAGCTGCTGGAAATACAATCCGGGTTCGTCATACTCATGCTCTGGGCCGTAGGCGGGATGGTGGCCCTGTGTGGCGCACTCAGTTACGCCGAGCTCGGCGCGGCCCTTCCCCGCTCAGGTGGTGAATACAATTTCCTGACTCGCATCTACCACCCGGCCGCTGGCTTCATATCGGGGTGGGTCTCCTCCACCATCGGCTTCGCTGCTCCCACCGCCCTGGTGGCGCTTACCTCCGGCGCCTACCTGAGCTCGGCACTGCCCTTCCTGCCCGATGGTTCTGCGACCTGGGTTGCCGGTCTGCTGGTCATCTCCCTGGCAGCGGTTCATGCCACCCACCGCAATAACAGCGCCCTGATACAGAACAGCTTCACCGTGGCGAAAATCGCACTGATCGTGCTGTTCTGCGTCGCCGGTGTGTTGCTGACCCAGGCGCCCCAGGAAATGCACTTCCTGCCAGCCCGGGGTGACGGCAGCTTGTTGTTCAGCGGCGCATTTGCGGTATCCCTGATCTATGTCACCTACGCCTATACCGGCTGGAATGCGGTGACTTACATTTCCGGTGAAGTCGAAAACCCCCAGCGCACGATTCCCCTGGCACTGATCGCCGGGACCACGGTGGTCGCCTTGTTGTATGTGGGTTTGAATTTCACCTTCCTGCACACTGCCCCGGTCAATGCACTGCAGGGAGAGATTGAAATTGGTTACGTTTCGGCGCTGCATATTTTTGGCGCCGGTGGCGCAGCACTAATCGGAATCACCCTGTCCTTCTTGCTGATCTCAACCGTCAGCGCCATGACCCTGGCAGGCCCCAGGGTGCTGCAGATGATTGGCGAGGATTTCCCGGTCTTTCGTTCCCTGGCAGTCCGGAACAGTCACGGCGTGCCGTCACGGGCCATATGGGTGCAGGCAAGTATTTCCCTGCTTTTCATCTTCACAAACTCTTTCGAATCCATCCTGGTGTTCGCCGGCTTCACCCTGGGACTGAACACCCTGTTTACCGTGCTGGGCGTGTTCCTGCTGCGCTGGCGGGAACCGGACCTGCCACGCCCCTATCGCATCAGCCTGTACCCGCTGCCCCCGCTTGTGTACCTGGCGATCACAGGCTGGTCCCTGGGTTTCATACTGCTGGAACGGCCCGCGGAAGGATTTGCTGGGTTGGGAATAGTAGTAACCGGTGGGGTATTTTATTTTTTCAGCCGCAGTCGCGAGGCAACAACCGTCAGCGAACGTGCCAGCTAGACACATTGCTGTATGTAAGCCTTATCTAAATGTCGGCGTAGATATCCAGCGAAAAAAGAATTAATGCTGGTGTGGTATGCCCGAAAAAACTTCTTCGATACCCCTGACCCCCAATTCTGCCGCTCGCTGGCGATATGCCAAAACCGCTAGCCCGGGGTATGCGGAAAACGTCTAACTGATCGGTACGGAAGGCTGCATCGATAATGCACTTGCCCGCGACGAACTCACATTCTGGTCATTCTGCATACGGGAGACTCGATCCATTCTTCTGAACCTGGAAGATGATCACCTTCGACAGCGCAGCCGCCGATCACTCCACAATCGAAAAGGTGTATCGTGGTGAGATCGTCTCGCAGCCAAACGCCTGATGGACTCGATCCAGATCCGGATAGACAGACAGAACGGCGGCGCGATCTTCACCTGGCTTTGGAATTTAGTCACCCCAGGTGGTTCTGAAACACCATCCCGAATAGGCAAATACTAACCCCAAGCCAGTTCGTTCACTTACCGCAGGAGAAAGCAGCATGGGCATGAAAGAATCCTATCAGGATAAAATGGAGGCCCAACTCAAGGAATGGCAGGCGAAAATTGATCTGTTCAAGGCCAAGGCAGACAAGGCTGAAGCCGAACAGAAGATCAAGTACTACAAAAAGATTGAATCCTTGCATGGCAAGCAGCAACAGGTGCACCGCAAGCTGGACGAACTGCGGTCGGCCAGCGGGGATGCCTGGGAAGAGGTAAAAAGCGGCGTGGAAACAGCCTGGAAGGATCTCAAGGATTCGGTCGACAGTGCCACCGAGAAATTCAAATGAGACTTTCATGAAATTTTTTTGATTACCCGACGGGAAACCGCAATAAATCGCGTTGCGAGGTCGCATGGGCTGCAAGTTTCTGGGGAGGGGACTTGCTGGAGAGGCAAGTCAGGATCAAGAATCCGGGTCAAGCGCCGGGCTCATGCCCGCCTTGCTCAGACCCCGAGTATTTCCGGCAAGGCAGACAGGGAGCGTATTTGCCCATCCGGCGTCTCCGGAATACTTTCCGGGGATTGCCCGAAACGGTTGCACCACACCACGCGGAAGCCAAAAGCCTTGGCCGAATAGGCATCCCAGCCATTGGATGAGACGAAGCAGATTTGCCGGGGCTGGACCTCGAATCGATCCGCCGCAAGCTGGTAGACGTCGGGATGAGGCTTGAATACACCCACTTCCTCGACCGACATCACTGCCGTCAGGAGGCCCGCGATCCCCGCGCTTTCGGCCGCAGCCGACAGCATCCGGGGCGAGCCGTTGGACAGGACAGCCAGGTCCAGCCCGGACGCCTCAAGCCGCCTCAAGGTATCGCCAACCTCTGGATAGGCCCCCAGAGTCAGGTACAGATCCATCAACCGATGGCGCAATGCCTGATCGTCAAGCTCGAGGCTGGTCATGGCAAAGTCCAGCGCCTCGCCGGTCACCTGCCAGAAATCCGCGTGCCTGCCTGCCAGGCTCCGAAGCCAGGTGTATTGCAGCTGCTTGGCCCGCCAAAGCTCCGCCAGGGCTTGCCAGCTATCTCCCAGCGCAGCGCTTTCTGCGGCCGCGGCACTGTTGACATCGAACAGAGTGCCGTAGGCGTCGAATACGCATGCACGAATTCCAGTCAGGCGAAGGGACGTCATTTACCGCCTCCCGAATTGAACGGAAACTGCTTGGCGTCGAATGTCATCTGATCACTTAGTATCGGACGACGTGCACGGCCGCGCTATTGGCCTCCCACGTCGTCAACCTTCAGCTCCATGATCGATTTCCAGTTGTCATCCATATCTGGAAGCCATTTCCGCAGTATTGGAGATGTCGCCAGGTCTGGGTCAATTCCCATTCTAAGCACAAGGTATTGATACACAAACGCGGACGCCCGGTAGTTGGCGGCACAATGCACAAATACGCGCTCATTGCCCAGGGCATCCATGACCTGAAAAAATTCCCTGAGCTGATCCGGGGATGGCGCATCCCACACCACGGGAATGTGTATATATTGCATACCCAGTGAGGTAACAATATTTGCTTCTTCAGGATTGGCATTGCTCGAGTCAGGCATGGCGAGGTTTATCACTGCTGAATAATCCGCCTTGGCGATGTCAGAAAATTGATCCGCCGAGGGTTGACCCCCAATCCCGATATTTTCGGTGATCTGGTAATAATTCAGAATCTTTTGAAGACTGTCTGTGTCCGCCGCCTGGGTCGGACAGGACAGTAAAGCGAGTAGCAAAAAAGAAATGACTCTGGGCATGGATTATTCCCACTCGATGGTGGCTGGCGGCTTGCCCGAGATGTCGTAGGTAACCCGTGAAATACCTTCCACCTCGTTGATGATGCGCCGGGACACCAGGTCCAGGAAATCATAGGGCAGGTGGGCCCAGCGGGCGGTCATGAAATCGATGGTTTCCACGGCACGCAGGGCGATCACGTAATCGTAACGGCGACCGTCACCCATCACACCCACGCTCTTCACGGGCAGGAACACGGCGAAGGCCTGGCTGGTCTTGTCGTACAGGTCGTGATTGCGAAGCTCGGAAATAAAGATGTCATCGGCCAGGCGAAGCAGGTCGGCGTACTCGGCTTTGACATTACCCAGGATCCGCACGCCCAGTCCCGGACCCGGGAAGGGATGACGGAACACCATGTGCGCGGGGAGTCCCAGCTCCAGGCCGATCTTGCGAACCTCGTCCTTGAACAGTTCACGCAGGGGTTCCACCAGCTTGAGTTTCATGTGCTCGGGCAGGCCACCAACATTATGGTGTGACTTGATCACGTGAGCCTTGCCAGTCTTGGAGCCGGCGGACTCGATCACGTCGGGGTAAATCGTACCCTGCGCCAGCCACTTCACGCCCTCGATCTTGGCGGACTCTTCATCGAATACTTCAATAAACATGCGGCCGATAATCTTGCGCTTCAGCTCGGGATCCTCGACCCCGGCCAGTTCACTGAAAAAGCGTTCTGCGGCGTTTACCCGGATTACCTTGATACCCATGTGCTCGGCAAACATCGCCATCACCTGGTCGCCTTCGTTGTGGCGCAGCAGGCCATGGTCAACGAACACACAGGTCAACTGGTCACCGATGGCCTCGTGCAACAGCGCCGCAACCACGGAGGAATCCACGCCGCCGGACAGGCCCAGCAGCACCTGGTCGCTACCCACTTGCTCACGCACCGTCTCCAGGGCGCTGGCGACGATATTGCCGGCATTCCAGTCGCTGCCGCAGCCGCAAATCTGGTGCACGAAACGCTCAATGATCCGGTGTCCCTGGGCCGTGTGAGTCACCTCGGGATGGAACTGCAGACCGTAGTAGTGGCGGGACTCGTCCGCCATGGCAGCCAGGGGCGCATTGTCCGTGCTGGCAATGGCGCTAAAACCGGGAGGAATGGATTCCACACGATCGCCGTGACTCATCCAGACATCCAGCAGGGCCCTGCCCTCGCCGTCCACGTCATCTTCGATATTCTTCAGCAGTTCAGAGTGGCCACTGAGGCGAACCTGGGCGTAGCCGAATTCCCGGTGGCTGGAAGGCGCCACATGACCACCCAACTGGGCGGCCATGGTCTGCATGCCGTAACAGATACCCAGTACCGGAACCTTCAGATCGAACACCGCGTCGCTGACCCGGGGCGGCTCTTCCAGGGTTACCGATTCAGGACCACCGGAGAGGATCACGCCGTTGGGTGCAAACTCGCGCACCGCATCGTCATTCATGTCCCAGGGATGAATCTCACTGTAGACACCCGCCTCGCGCACCCGGCGGGCGATCAGCTGGGTGTACTGGGAACCGAAGTCCAGGATGAGAATACGATCAGAATGGATATCCGCCACGGGAAACCCTCAGTAGTGTCGAAAAATGTAAAGGCGTCAGGAACCGGATCAATTGCCCCGGTAATTTGGCGCTTCCTTGGTAATGGTCACATCGTGAACATGGCTCTCGCGCACACCGGCGTTGGTGATTCGCACGAAACGCGGCTTGCTGCGCATCTCCTCGATGTTGGCACAACCGGTATAGCCCATGGCTGAACGAACGCCACCCATCAACTGGTGAACGATAGCGACCATGCTGCCCTTGTACGGAACACGACCTTCGATGCCCTCGGGAACGAGCTTCTCGACTTCGTCGGTAGCATCCTGGAAATAGCGGTCCTTGGAACCGTTGTCCTGCGCCATGGCACCCAACGAACCCATGCCGCGGTAGGCCTTGTAGGAACGGCCCTTGTACAACTCGACCTCTCCGGGAGATTCTTCAGTACCCGCCAACAACCCGCCAAGCATCACCGAGGATGCGCCGGCGGCAATGGCCTTGGCGATATCACCGGAGTAACGAATGCCGCCATCGGCAATCAGCGGTATGCCACTGTTGGCCAGTTCGCGGGCCACATTGGATACAGCGGTAATCTGGGGAACGCCCACACCTGCGACGACTCGCGTCGTACAAATCGAGCCGGGGCCAACACCCACCTTCACCGCATCCGCACCGGCATCCACCAGGGCGCGAGCCGCATCGGCGGTAACAATGTTGCCCCCAATGACCTGGATACCGGGGAACGCCGACTTGACCCGCTTCACCCGCTCCAGCACGCCACGGGAGTGACCGTGCGAGGTATCCACCACGATCACATCGACACCTGCGGCAACCAGGGCTTCCACCCGACCATCAGTATCCGGACCGGTACCTACGGCAGCGCCAACACGCAGCGCGCCGCGCTCATCCTTGGCGGCCAGCGGGAATTCCTTGGCTTTCTGGTAATCCTTCACGGTAATCATGCCGCGAAGCTTGAAGGCGCCATTTACCACCAGCACTTTTTCGATGCGGTGCTTATGCAGCAGCAGGAGAACCTCTTCCTTGGAAGCACCCTCGCGCACAGTAATCAGGCGGTCCTTGGGAGTCATCACCGAGGAGACTGGCGCATCAAGCTGGGTTTCGAAACGCAGGTCCCTGTGCGTCACGATGCCCACCAGATCGTCCGCCCCGTCAACCACGGGCACGCCCGAAATATTCTTCCGGCGAGTCAATTCGATCACGTCCCGGATGGTCTTGTCGGGGGTCACGGTAATGGGGTCGGTAATAATTCCGCTTTCGTATTTCTTTACCCTGAGCACTTCATTGGCCTGGGCTTCGGGCGTCATGTTCTTGTGAACAATGCCGATGCCGCCTTCCTGGGCCAGGGTAATCGCCAGACGGGCTTCTGTGACGGTATCCATGGCGGCCGCAACCAACGGAATATTAAGGGATATTTCCGCTGTCAGCTTGCTGGCCAGAGAGACTTCCCGGGGCAGGACCTCCGAGTAGTCAGGCTGAAGCAAAACGTCATCGAATGTCAGAGCTTCTTGAATGATGCGCATGTACTCACCCGCTGGCCGAAGTAAACCGGCTATTTTAGTGTTTGACTCATGGCAGGTAAACCCGCTGGTAGCATTATAAGCCCTTTCCGCGGTTGAAAGATGCCGGCTTCGCCCTTGATCATTGGCTATCACTCAACCCGGCACCCCGGTTATTATCGGTCCATGCCAAGGCAAAGCCCCTCATCTCGCGCCGGTAGCGGTGACGAAAGACGTGTTTACAGCGTTTCACGACTCAACGCAGAAGTCCGGCAGCTGCTGGAAAACGGCATGCCTGCCCTGTGGATTCAGGGGGAGATATCCAACCTGGCGCGGCCCGCCTCTGGCCATCTCTACCTGTCCCTCAAGGATGATCGCGCCCAGGTGCGTTGCGCCATGTGGCGCCAGCGATCCCGGGGACTGGGATTCCAGCCGCGAAACGGCCAGCAGGTCATTGCCAGGGCAAAGGTCAGCCTCTATGAGCCCCGGGGCGAATACCAGCTGATCATCGAACATATGGAAGAGGCCGGCGAGGGACTTCTGCGCCAGCGCCTTGAAGAACTCAAGGCAAGACTGGATGCCGAGGGCCTGTTCGACGAAAGCCGCAAGCGCCCGCTTCCCGCCCTTCCCCGCCGAATCGGCATTGTGACCTCCCCATCCGGGGCCGCGGTCCGGGACGTACTGAAAATTCTCCGCCGGCGATTTCCCTCGGTGCCCGCCCTGATTTATCCGGTGCCCGTACAGGGAGAAGGCGCTGCAGCCAACATCGCCGAGGCCATCGCACTGGCCAACCGACGGGCAGATTGCGACGTGCTGATCGTTACCCGGGGCGGGGGATCTTTGGAGGACCTCTGGGCCTTCAACGAAGAACCTGTCGCCCGGGCTATCTTCAACAGCGCCATCCCGGTCATCAGCGCCGTGGGACACGAGGTGGATATCACCATCGCTGACCTGGTGGCCGATGTGCGCGCGCCCACACCCTCTGGGGCCGCAGAAATCGCCGTGCCTGACCAGCACGCCTGGCTGGGACAGCTGGGACAGAATATGAAACGCCTGGCCAGCCTGGCCGGGCGCCAGCAACAACGTGTTGCAGAGAGACTTGGCTTCCTGGCCGGCCGACTGAAACGACAGGATCCGCGCCAGCGCCTGGCCCAGGACAGTCAGCGACTGGACGAAATGGAACTGCGAGCACGGCGGGCCGTGGATGCCAAAACATCCGGTCAGCGCCGTGAACTGGCAGCCATGATTGCCCGCCTGGCCGCTGCCAGTCCGGCGAAACAACTGCAGCGCCAGTTAATGCGCAGGGATAATCTGAACCGTCGTCTGTATCGTGCGGCAAGCCAGGTGATCGAGGGGAAATCGCAACGCCTGGAAGGATTTGCGAGAGAGCTCAATGCTATCAGCCCACTGGCCACACTGGGTCGCGGCTATGCGCTGGTGTACGACAGCAAGGGCAATTTGATCCGGGACCCGGCCAGCGTAAAACCCGGCGATTCCATCAAGGCCCGGGTGGCAGACGGCCACATTCATGCCCGGGTAACGACTACGGAGAAATCATGACCAGGACAGCGCGTGGGTTGATTGCATTCATTTACCTGTTACCGGCAATGGCATTGGCACAGCAACTTCCCAGGGCGGACCAGGTTCCCGGTGGCATCGCCCTGGTGGAACTGGGTGCAGGCGCCGAGCAAGCCATGCCCCGGGTTCGCTACCTGGATCGTCAGGTCAGCGTACTCAATCGCGACGGCAAGTGGCTGGCTATGGTGGGGATTCCGCTGGACACCGAAGCCGGCACCCAGGCTTTATTGGTGAATGACAAGGAAATCAAATTCCAGGTCAACGATAAGGAATATGCCACCCAGCACCTGACCATCAGCAACAAGCGCCAGGTCAATCCTAACGAACAGGACATGGAACGCATCACCTCCGAGCGTGTGCGCATCAAAAAGGCGCTGGCCAGCTGGAGCAATAGTGACCCGCTGAAGCGTGATTTCGTACCGCCGGTAAATGGGGAGCGTACAAGTTCATTCGGGCTGCGGAGGTTCTTCAACGGCGAGCCCAGGAACCCGCACAGCGGAATGGATATCGACGGTAACGAGGGCGATCCCATTGTGAGCCCGGGCGCCGGGACCGTTGTGGAAACCGGAGACTTTTTCTTCAACGGAAACACTGTGTTCGTGGACCATGGCCAGGGGCTGGTCACCATGTATTGCCACTTGAGTCGGATCGATGTGAAGCCCGGGCAATCCGTTGAGGCGGGCGACACCCTGGGCCTGGTGGGCAGCACCGGCAGGGTAACCGGTCCTCACCTGCACTGGAGCGTCAGCCTGAACCAGGCCATGGTTAACCCGGGCCTGTTTCTAACAACGGCAGCGGATACCGCTGACTAGATTCTCAGGAAAGAAACTCGCCAATCAGGGGGCGGAAATTATCCATGTCCACCAGGAAGGCGTCGTGACCCTGTAGCGAATCCAGTCCGGCGAAGGTCACATCCACGCCCGCCGCCTCCAGGTCCGTGGCAATTTCCTGCTGCTGGAACAGCGGGAACAGAAAATCGGTTTCCACGCCAATCACCAATGCCCGCTTGGCCTTCACCCTGGCCAGCGCGGCAGCAACTGATCCACCGTGGTCACCCAGGTCAAACAAGTCCATGGCCCGTGACAGGTACAGATAGCAATTGGGATCGAACTGCCCGGTGAATTTTCTGGCATGGGCTTCCATGTAGGACTCCACCTCGAAATCAATCGCGAAGGCATCTCCCGTCTTGCGCTCCTCGGCCACCCTTTCGCGCCCGAAACGCATCTGCCATTCCTTACTGGAGCGGTAGGTGATCATGCCCAGCTTGCGTGCCAGTTGCATGCCCCGGATGGGGCCCGCGCCGAGAGGGTAATCGCCCCCGTTCCAGGCAGGATCCGAGCGAATAATTTCACGTTGTAGCGACCGCAGGGCAATCGCAAATGGCAACGCCCTGGCGGCGGCGGAAATCGAGACAACCGACTCAGCCATTGCCGGGAACTTCACCGCAAATGCCAATGCGGTCATGCCACCCATGGAAGCGCCCATCACCGCTGAAAGCTTTTCAATACCCAGGCCACGGAGCAACTCCTTGGCAGACCTGGCGACGTCTTCCAGGCTCAGCACCGGGAAGTCCAGGCGATAGGGCTCGCCAGTGTCCGGGTTAATTGAGGCGGGCCCGGTAGATCCAAAGCAACTGCCCAATGAATTCACGCAAATCAGGAAATAACGCCGGGTGTCGATGGGATGATCCTTGCCGATCATCTCCTCCCACCAACCAGGACTGGGATCCATCTGGGATGCCGCGGCATGGGCCGATGGCGACAGGCCGGTGAACAACAAGATGGCATTGTCACGAGCATCGTTTAGCTCGCCCCAGGTTTCGTAGGCCACCTCCACCCGGGACAGGCAAGCGCCGCCTCGATACATCCGCATCGGACCAGGAAGGGTGAAAATATTGCGCGCGCCGCCCATGTCTAGATTATCCGTTTTAGTCGTTTGCCTTACGGCCAGTGCTTCTTGGTATACCCCATTCAGCAAGCGCTGGCTATTTCTTGCGCTTCACGAATCTCTTGAGGCGGTCGCGTTTGTGCTGCTGGCGCGGGGTCAGAGTATTGCGACGGCCCTTGTAGGGATTATCGGTGGACTTGAGTTCCAGGCGCAGGGGCGTACCCACCAACTGGAGATGCTTCCGGAACGTATTGATCAAATAGCGCTTGTAGGTATCAGGCAGGCGCTCGGTCTGGTTGCCGTGAATCACAACCACTGGCGGATTGCGTCCACCCTGGTGGGCATAGCGCAGCTTGATCCGGCGACCGTTCACCAGCGGAGGCTGATGCTCGATGACGGCCTGCTCGAGAACCCGAGTCAACTCGGGCGTGGAGGCGTCGGTCATCGCCGATTGATAGGCGCTTAGCACCGAGGCCATGATCAGCCCCACGCCACTACCATGCAGGGCAGAAATAAAATGTCTTTCTGCAAAGTCGGCAAAACCCAGCTTCAACTCGATTCCACGCTTGATCTCGTTTCGCTGGTCTTCGGAAATACCGTCCCACTTGTTGATCGCAATCACCAGCGAACGACCCCGATTCAGCACCAGGCCCATCAGGGAAACATCCTGGTCAGTCAGGCCCTCGTGGGCGTCAACCAGGCAGACCACCACGTGAGCCACGTCAATGGACTGCAGGGTTTTCACCACGCTAAACTTCTCGACCCCGCGATCCACTCGCGAGCGGCGGCGAATACCCGCGGTATCAATGAGGGTGTATTCCTGGCCATCCCGTTCGAATGGCACGTAAATGCTGTCGCGAGTCGTACCTGGCTTGTCAAAAGCCACCAGGCGTTCTTCACCAATCAAGCGATTGATCAAGGTCGACTTGCCCACATTCGGACGACCCACCACCGCAACCCTGATTCCCGGCGCGTCATCGGGCCGCTGAGAACCATCATCCTCGGGAACCAGCTCCAGCACGTAGTCCATCAGCGCTGCGACACGATCGCCGTGAGCGGCAGAGATGGCGACGGGCTCACCCATGCCCAGGCGGAAAAACTCTGATCCCGCGATGGTGTAATCACGACCCTCGGACTTGTTGATGACCAGGGTGCAGGGCTTGCCGCTGCGACGAACCACCTTGGTGACCAGTTCATCCACGCTGGTCAGGCCTTCCCGACCGTCCACCATGAACAAGACGTGATCGGCTTCTTCCAGGGCCATCAGGCTTTGCTTGGCCATTTCACCGTCGATACCGGATGGGTCGCCGGTGAGGCCGCCGGTGTCCACCACCACGTAAGGGCGGGGACCCACTTTGCCGAATCCGTACTTCCTGTCCCGGGTCAGTCCCGGCAAATCCGCAACCAAAGCATCCCGTGAACGCGTCAACAAGTTGAACAGCGTTGACTTACCCACATTGGGTCTGCCGACCAGGGCTATTACAGGCAACATAAGGAGGTCCGGATATCAGTCAGCGTTTTAACAGCGGTGGATGCGCACCTGGCATCACCGAAGGTTATTCGGTTTCGAACTTGGCTCGGTACGCTACCAGCGACGATTCCTCGTTCAGAACATAAATCATATCGCCCACAACCAACGGCGGGCTGTAGACAGCGGCACCGGTTTCGGCGCGCGCAAGAAAGTCTCCATCGGCTGCGGACAACCAATGCACATAACCCTCAAAATCCGCCACGACCACGGATTTCCCGTAAGGCACCGGCGCCGTAAGTACCCGGCGTTTTAACTTGTCCTGACGCCATATCGAGACACCGCGGGTGCGCTCCAGCGCAACCACTTCGGATAACTGGTCCGTGATGTAGACGGAATTCCAGTCCAGTCCCAGGCCTGAATAGCTGGCCACTTCCCGGCTCCACATCACCTGCCCGGATTCCACCGCCAGCGCGACGGTTCTGCCATTCACACCGGACACGTACACATCGTTGCCGATCACGCCAAACGCGCCGTCAATGTCGGTCATGCGATCCAGCTCGGTTCGTCCGGAAGGCTGGGTCAGGAATGCATCCCAGGCGGCATCACCTTCGGCGATATCCAGGGCCAGGAACTTACCGTTGTCAAAGCCTGCCAAGACCATGGAACCGGCTATCACCGGTGCGGAGGTTCCCCGCACACTCAGGCGCGGCACTTCCTGCTCCGTCATCCAGGCAGGAATACCGTTCCTGGCCTGCAAGGCTCGCAGGGAGCCATCCACGGCACGCAACAAAACCATATCCCGGGTGATGGCGGGGCTGGCCAGCACCTCGGCATTGAGCTTGGACTTCCATTTCAGGCTGCCGTCCGTCGCGTCCAGGGCAATAACTTCGCCGTCCCTGGAAACAACCACCACCAATCCAAAGCCATAGGCCGGACCCGCAGACAAACCGGCATCCATTTCGGTGCGCCACACACGGCGCCCCTTCTGGGCATCGTAGGCGCTGACCCGGCCATCCGGACCGGCGGCAAATATATTGGTGCCATCCGAGGCCAGGGTAAGACCCAGGCGCAGACTCTCGGCATCGTCTCCGACACTGGCGCTCCATACCTTCTTTACTTTCAAGGAAGCCTTGAACTCGGGAAGCGGTGCGGGGGGATTGGGATCCTCGTCTCCACCAAACAGGGAGCAGGCACCCAATGCCAGCGTCAGGACCAATATGCCCAGGTGTCGGATCATGATTCGGGTTCAGCCTCGCTCAGGTCGACCTGGGGAAGATCATTCAACTTGATTTCAACCAGTTCGCGGTTTACCAGCCCGGCTCCCAGGTCTGAAAGCGCGGTCTCGTACTCGCTCCTGGCCGTCGCCCAGTCACCACGGGCCACGGCAATATCACCGCGCAATTCGCTGTAGCGGGCAGAAAACGCACCCGCGTCCTCAACCTGCAGAATGTCCGCCGCTGCGTCGAAATCACCCTGCTGGAGTCGGACCTGGGCCAGGCGCATGCGCGCCACCAGGGCCATCTGGGGATCCTCTTTGCTGGCGACAACAAATTGCAGCGCCTCAGCGGCCGGCTCAAGACTGCCCTGCTCCACCAGTAACTTGGCCAGGACCAGCGATGCCTCTTCGGCGTAGGGAGTTGATGCGAACTCATTGCGCAGCTTTCCAGTGAGCTCAGTGGCGGCGTCAGCGTTCCCAACCATCGCCTGGACCCGCACCTGCTCGAACAGGCTGGAAGCCTGCTCCGCCTTGGTTTTCACATGGCTCTGCCAGCTATTCCAGCCCACAAGCAAGGAAAGACCCAGCACCAGGCCACCCACGACCCATGCGCCATTTTCTTTCCACCATTTGCGGATTTCTTCAATTTGTTCTTTTTCAGACAGTAAATCGTCCACGTAATACTCCTGTCGGCGATAACGCCCCTGGCCTCAGCTGCCAGCGCCCGGTTCAATGAAACCGCGCAGTTTGCCAGCTAAGTCACCCCAAGTCACTTCTTGCTGGTCGCCGCCTCCCCGCAGGGGCTTGAGTCCCGCGACGCAACGATCAACCTCGTTCTCTCCAATAATCAATGCTACCCCGGCCCCGCTGCGATCGGCTCGTTTCATCTGGGACTTGAAACTACCCCCGCCGCAATTGGTTTCCAGCCGGAATCCGGGTAACTGGTCACGCAAGGATTCAGCCAGACCCAGGCCCGCCTGCTCAGCCTCTTCACCCACCACGACCAGGTAGGCGTGGGGCGCTTCGACCGGGAAAGGATAGTCCTGACTCTCCATCAGGGCCAGCAACCGCTCAACGCCGATAGCCCAGCCAATGGCCGGGGTGGCAGGGCCACCCAGTTGCTCTACCAGGCCGTCGTAGCGCCCTCCCGAGCAAACCGCGCCCTGGGAGCCCAGCTGATCGGTCACCCATTCAAATACCGTGCGACTGTAATAATCCAGCCCGCGCACCAGCCTGGGATTCACCGTGTACTGGATACCCGCCTGATCCAGCACCTTTTTCAGGCGTTGGAAGTGGGTCTGGGATTCTTCGTCCAGGTGATCGCTTAGCAAGGGAGCGCCGTCAATCAGCTCTCGCATATCCGGATTTTTCGAGTCCAGAATGCGCAGCGGATTTCCTTCCAGGCGTCGCTTGCTGTCCTCGTCCAGCCGGTCATGGTGGTCACGGAAGTAACTGACCAGCAGATCGCGATAAATCGCCCGGGATTCCGGTGTCCCCAGGGAATTCAATTCCAGCTTAATGTGCTTGAGGCCCAGTCGCTTCCACAGGCGCGCAGAGAGCAGGATCATCTCCGCGTCCACATCGGGGCCGGGGAACCCAAGGGCTTCCACGTCCACTTGATAAAACTGCCTGTAGCGACCCTTCTGGGGCCTTTCGTAGCGGAACATCGGGCCAGTACACCAGAGTCGCTGGCGCTGGTTGTACAACAGACCATTACTGATACCGGCCCGGACCATGCCTGCGGTGGCTTCGGGTCTGAGGGTAATGCTCTCCCCACCCCGGTCCTCGAAGGTATACATTTCCTTCTCAACGATATCGGTGACTTCACCGATGGAGCGCTTGAACAACTCGGTGCGCTCCACGATGGGCAGGCGAATCTCCTGGTAACCGTAAGAACCCAGCACTTCCCGGATGATGGACTCCAGGTGTTGCCACCGACCGGTATGCTCCGGAAGGATGTCGTTCATACCGCGTATAGGCTGTATGCCCTTACTCACAAATACTGCTCCTTTTTCAGGGCGCCTAGCGGGAAGGATCGACGACAAATCTCGCCGTGTTTCCTGTTCGCTCCCTGGCCGGGACGGCATAGGCCTCCCCGTCCACACTGATGCTCACACCCTGCACGTGACCCAGGTATATCGACACTGGAGCAGGGACATTCAATTCCCGGCGGGTTCCCGCCCGGAATAATCCATACAGGACTCGCTTGCGATTACCGTCATGGATTTCCGCCCAGGAATCTTCCTCGAATCTCAGCACCAGCAGCACCTGCTCGCCCACGGGTTCTTCCGGCAAAGTAGCCTCTGGAATCGCAACCGGCCCAGACTCCTGGACCTGCACCGGCGCGGCTTCGGGTTCTGTCTTGGCCGCCTGCTCGGCCGGCTCGACCTGATCCTTGCTCTCCGGCGGCGGCTGGACAGGAGTGGCATCCTCGCCGGATTCGGATACCGGCTCCGCACCGGGCAACGCCAGGGAGACGGTCCCGCCGTCTTCCAGGGCCACTCCCTGGGACTGGCTTCGCGTTGCCATCTCGGTATCGTGCAACGCATCCAATTCGCGAATCTGGAACCACCACCAGACGGCGGCGCCCTGCACGGCGACCAGTATTACCACCAGGAATATCAAACCGAAACTGTACTTTCTCCGGCGCGACATGGCCACGGTTTCACGCAAGATCGGATGAGAGAGGTCAGCCTGATTGTCGCCGGCTTTTACCTCGTAGGCATCAAGCAATTCCTGCTCGGGCAAATTCAGCATCCGTGCATATTTGCGCAGGTGACCGCGCACGAAAACCGGCGCCCCCAGGGCATCAAAGTTTTCAGTTTCAAGATTATTCAATACCGCCACGTCCACCTTCAGGGAGGCGGCTGCTTTTTCAAGGCTGAGTTCCTGTTCGGTGCGAGCGCGGGTCAATCGCGCTCCCAGCTCCGTTTCAGGGGCCTGTTCTACTTCGTTTGAATTATCCGATTCAGTTCCCATTACGCCGCTGCTCCAGCAACTGACGAGCTTCTGGTGAATCCGGGAATTCTCGCAACAGGCGAGCGGCATAATCATTACCGATCGAGGTATTCGCCATGGCCCTTTCTATTCTCAAACCCAGCATCAAGGCTTCCGCTGTAGCCTTGTTACCTTGCAGGAAACGCTCGATAAAAGCCCGCGCAGAAAAATAGTCCTGGCGCTCGAAATTCAGTGACGCCAGTTGCAGCAATGCTTCGTCGTAGCTGGGGTTCTTCGCCAGCGCCTTGCGGAAGTACTGATCCGCCTCATCCAGCATGCTCCCGTCCCGTGCACATACACCGGCGTTGGTATAGGCGGCCTCAGGACTGCGATTCAAAGGAATGCCGGCAGCCCTGGAAAAAGTCTTCAGCGCCTCTTCGGTAGATCCGTGCTGGCACTGCATCACCGCGAAGGCATTCAAAACCTGGGGATCATCCGGAGCCAGCTTCGCGGCCCTGCGCATGTGCTTTTCAGCATTGCCCGGCTGATCAATCTGCTCGTACAAGAATCCCAGCGCCATATGCGCATCGGCCAGTGACGGGTCTTGCTCGACCGATTTCTTGAGCTTATCAAGGGCCATCTGCAATTCGCCCTTTCTCAAGTAGCCGACGCCCAGTTCCAGGTTGTACTGGGCCGCTTCACTGGCCATCTGATCGCTACTCTTGCTGGACTCGGGTGCATTGGACACACACGCCGAGAATGCCACCGAGACTGCCAACACTAGCCATGTTCTTGTCATTGGTTTTGCACCGATACGCTAATCATCTTGCTACCCAAACGCACGCGAATCCTGTCATTAACCTTACCGGCCAGTTGACCGCATGCCGCGTCAATATCGTCACCACGGGTTCGCCGGGTGATGGTAATAATACCGTGATCCAACAATACCTGCCGAAAGCGATCGATTGTCGCCTGGGGTGACCGGGTGTACCGAGTCCCGGGAAATGGATTAA
>JBFFTZ010000010.1:0-16844 GCA_041571575.1 Gammaproteobacteria bacterium
CTCCCGGCGCCCAGCAGGGCGTCAACGAAATCTCCAGCTCTGAAAATGTCCAGGTCTTCGGCTTTCTCGCCGATGCCGATGAATCGAATCGGCAGTTTCATGGCGCGGGCGATGTTCAGTACTACGCCGCCCTTGGCGGTGCCATCGAGCTTGGTCAATACCAGGCCAGTGATTCCCACCGCCTCGTTGAACTGTCGAGCCTGGCTCAGCGCGTTTTGGCCGATTCCGGCGTCCAGCACCAGCAGCACCTCGTGGGGCGCGCTGGCATCGGACTTGCGAATCACTCGCACGATTTTCCTCAGCTCATCCATCAGGCCGGTCTGGCTTTGCAGTCGGCCAGCCGTATCGGCCAGGAGTACGTCGATATGGCGCGCTTTGGCGGAATCCATTGCATCGAAGATGACCGCCGCCGGGTCCGCCCCGGTGCCCTGGGAAACCACTGGCACCTGGTTTCGTTCACCCCAGACCCGCAATTGCTCCACTGCCGCCGCCCGAAAGGTGTCGCCGGCTGCCAGCATGGTGGAGAACCCGTCGCTCTTGAGTCGCGCGGCCAGTTTCCCCAGGGTCGTTGTTTTTCCTGCGCCATTGACGCCGACAAACAGGATGGTCCAGGGGCGATGCTCGGTCCCGATATGCAGCGGTGCCTCACAGGGCGTCAGGATTTCCAGCATGGCTGTGCGCAAGGCGTCGACTACCGCGCTGGCATCCTTTAGTTCGTTGCGCTTCAAGCGTTTGCGCAACCCACCCATAATTTCCTCGGTGGCCTCGACCCCCACGTCGGCTGTCAGCAAGCGTGTTTCCAGTTCCTCCAGCAGTTCCTCATCGATCTTGCCGCCGGGCACCAGGTTGGCCAGGTCATAGGTAAGCCACGAGTCGCCACGGTTGATTCTCGCTCTCAAGCGTTTAATGAATCCGGGCGCAGGTTGTTCGCGGTTGGAAGTCTTGTCGTTGGATTTAAGCATTGGCAAGCAATTATCGTGATTCTGCATCCTCTTGTCTCGCTTGATTTCCCTTTGGCGGATATTTAGTCGGAGGCCTTTGCAGGAGGTGCTGTGGAAAATATTTTTCGTCAAAGCTTGTAATTTTCTTCATTTGTACTAATTCTTATTATTGAAAGAGTATAAATACCGATGCAATTTGTATTGTTTTTATAGCCAAAATAACTATTCAAGGGATTGGGAAATGAACCTCACACGGCACATACATCGAGTACTCGACGCTTGCGATGATTTTCTGGCCAAGCTTCCCGGAGGACCGGGAGGCAGCCACCAGGCTGAGGACCTGCGGCAGGTCGGTCTGGACCTGGTCGTTCGGTCCATGGCGGTAATGTGTTCTGTAGATGGGCACCTGGATGATGATGAAATTGAAACCAGTGTGGGTATCTATCAGTCTCAAACCGGGTACGAATTGAGCCGGGACCAGATCCGGATGACCGTTTCAACGGTGAGTCTGGATAGCGATCTGTTCTGGCATGACCTGAAGATCAAGGGGCACATGTTACCTGCACAGGTTTGTCGCGAGATATTCAACGCCTCCCGGGCTGTGGCTTATGCTGACAAGGTTCTCCACCCCGCAGAGTCGGTCATGCTGGAACGCCTTGAAGATGCACTTGGGCTGGACAGGGTCGCCGCAAGCTAGCAGCCCAGGCCCGTGGCCTGGATTATCCGGGTATTTTGTAACGGCGATTACTGCGGGCCCCGACCCGGGTACACTAGGGTATCGCCAGTGACAGGGTTCTTCGGGTAAACGCAGTCATGTCCAGAAAATCTCCAGCCGGTCGCGGCCGCCAAGTGCGCGGCGGGCTGCGCAACCGTTTTAGAATCATTGGCGGCCAGTGGCGCAGTCGGGTGCTGAGCTTCCCGCCGGTTCCCGGTTTGCGCCCTACTCCGGACAGGATTCGCGAAACCGTATTTAACTGGCTGGCCATGCAGATTCCCGGCGCCCGATGCCTGGATCTTTTCTGTGGAAGCGGCGCCCTGGGTCTCGAGGCCCTGTCTCGTGGGGCCGCCAGCGTCGTCTTTGTGGATAAGTCAGAACCCGCCCTGGCCAGTATCCGTGAACACCTGTCCCTGCTCGGCTCTGACTCCGGACGCTGCGAGCGTGGTAGCGCTCGTCAGTTTCTTTCCCGGGGCTCAGGCGAGGTGGATGTAGTCTTCGCAGACCCGCCGTTTGATCAGGAGTGGGCCGCAGAATTGTGTACACTTTTGCACCAGGGGGGGTGGTTGGCGCCCGGTGCCCGGGTGTACCTTGAGACATCCGCGAGTCGTGGTGAGCCGGAATTGCCGCCCGGGTGGCAGGTACTGCGTAGCAGCCGCGCAGGCGATGTGTTGGCAAGCCTGTTAAGCCCGCCTGAGCCAGAGACACAACAAGAACCCACAGACCAGGAACTATAGATTATGAGCCTTTCCGCAATTTATCCGGGGACTTTCGACCCTGTCACCAACGGTCACCATGACCTGGTGCGCCGTGCCAGCAGGCTGTTTTCCCGGGTCGTGGTGGCCATCGCGGCCAGCCCCGGCAAGGTTCCGTTGTTCAGCCTGGAAGAACGTGTGGAACTTGCCCGGGAAGTGCTGGGAGACCTGGGGAATGTCGAGGTCACCGGTTTCAGCACCCTTACCGTGGACTTCGCTCGCAAGCACAATCTTGATGTGATGGTGCGAGGGCTGCGGGCAGTATCGGACTTCGAATTTGAATTCCAGCTGGCCAATATGAGTCGTGCCCTGGCGCCGGAACTGGAATCGGTTTTCCTGACCCCCCAGGAAGACCTCTCATACATCTCCTCCAGCATGATTCGCGAGATCGCGATGCTCGGCGGTGATGTGTCGCCGTTCGTTCACCCCAGCGTGAAGCGGGCCCTGGACGCCAAGAGCGCTGTCCGGTCCAGCGGTTGATTCCATGACGGGCTTTCGTTCCTCGCTGATTCGGGTTTTTGCCCTGTGGCTGTTCCTGCCTGGCGCTGCGGTGGCCATAACCCCGCAGCATGCTGCGATCGCATCGGCTCATCCCCTGGTGAACGCTGCAGGTTACGAGGTGCTTGATGCGGGTGGCAACGCTTTCGACGCCGCCGTGGCGGTAAGTGCGGCCCTGGCAGTCGTGGAGCCCAACGCCTCGGGCCTGGGGGGCGGCGGATTCTGGCTGCTACACCGGGCTGAAGACGGTTTTGAAGTGATGGTTGATGGTCGCGAGCGCGCGCCCCTGGCCGCCACGGCCGAGATGTTCCTGGATAGCGCCGGGGAGCCTGTCCCGGGCTTGTCCCGGGCAACAGCCCTGGCCTCGGGAATTCCCGGTGAGCCGGCCGCATTCGTGCATATTGCCCGGGAATACGGACGGCTTCCCCTGGCCCGCAGCCTGGCGCCGGCCATACGCCTGGCCCGCCAGGGCTTCCCGATGTACCCACGCCTGCAGGGCGGTCTGAAGTTCAAACAGCAACAACTGGCCGGCAATCATGCGGGGTCTGTGTTTTTGATCGATGGCCAGGTTCCGGAGCTGGGTCAGGTGATTCGCAATCCTGAATTGGCCGACGCCCTTGAGCTCCTGGCCCGGCACGGGCGGGAAGGGTTTTATGCCGGCGAGCAGGCGAAGAAGCTGGTCGACGGGATTCGCGAACTTGGCGGTATCTGGACTCTGCAGGACCTGGCTGATTACCGGATAGTGGAAAGGCCGCCGATAAAGTCACGCTACGGCGGTGTGACCATTACCGGTGCGCCGCCGCCTTCGGCCGGCGGTGTCGCCGTGGCCAATGCGCTGAATATTCTCGAACCCTATAAGCTGCCCGAATTGGACAGCGTGACCAGGACCCACGTAATGGTCGAGGCCATGCGTCGTGCGTTTCGTGACCGGGGGCAGTACCTGGGGGATCCGGATTTTGTCACTGTCCCGGTGCAGCGCCTGACCCATCCGCACTACGCCGACGGCCAGCGGGCAGGGATCAGGCTGGACAGGGCTACGCCAAGTTCCAGCCTGCCGGGCTTGAGCCCCTGGCGAGCAATGGGTACCGACACCACTCACTTCTCTATCCTGGATGCAGATGGCAACCGGGTCTCTGCGACCATGTCGCTGAATTTCTGGTTCGGAAACGGAATCATGATTCCCGATACCGGCGTTGTACTGAACAACGAGATGGATGATTTTTCGGTCAAGCCCGGTGTGCCGGACGGGTTTCAGTTGGTGGGCTACGACGCCAACGCAATTGCGCCGGGCAAGCGCATGCTCTCGAGCATGACGCCAACCTGGGCCGAGTCGGACAAGGGCCTGGTGATCCTGGGCACCCCGGGCGGCAGCCGGATTATCAGCATGGTGCTGCAGGGGGTTCTGGCCTGGACAGAGGGCGCGAATGCTTCGCAGATCGCCTCCTTGCCGCGTTTTCACCACCAGTATTTGCCAGACCTGATCAGCTACGAGGAAAATGCGTTCAGCGTAGCGGAAATCCAGGCGCTGGAGGCCATGGGGCATACCCTGAAACCCGCGGGCCGTCGGTACGGAAACATGGAAGTGATTACCTGGGATTACGCCAGCGGAGAGGTGCAGGCAGCCTCGGACCCCAGGGGAGATGGAGAGGGGCGGGTTTACTAGCGTTGGCAGGCGGGACAGAAGTAGCTTGCCCTCTGGCCCATCACTTCCTGGCGCACCAGTTCGCCACAACGCCTGCAGGGTTCACCAGACCTGCCATACACCAGTAAGGACTGAGCGAAATACCCGGGTTGCCCGTCTTCCCGGACGAAATCTTTCAAGGTGGTGCCGCCGGCCTGGATTGCCTCGGCCAGTACCTGCCTGACTTCCTCTGCCAGTATTTCCATTCGCGCCAGGCTGACCCGGCCCGCCGGGCGTCGAGGGTGAATCCCGGCCCGGTGCAGGGATTCGCTGGCGTAAATATTTCCAACTCCCACCACGACCCGGTTGTTCATCAGGAAGGGCTTGATACTGAGTTTCCGTTTGCGGGACATGCGATACAGGTATTGCGCGTTGAACGCCGTATCCAGGGGTTCGGGGCCCAGCGCCCTTAACAGCTTGTGACCGAGGGGGTCGGCCTGGGTCCAGAGCATGCAACCGAAGCGACGGGGGTCGTTGTAGCGAAGTACCCATCCCGAGCTCAGGGCGATATCCACGTGGTCGTGCCTGCCGGGGCAGTTGTCGGGTCTGACCATCCGGAAAGAACCCGACATGCCCAGGTGTGAGATCAGGGTTCCGGCCCTGGTGCCTATCAGCAGGTACTTGGCCCGGCGGCTGACGGAGAGAATTCTTTCCCCGGGAAGTGATTTTTCCAGCCGCTGTGGCACCGGCCAACGGAGCTGGCGTTGGCGCACGGTGACTGATTCCACCCGCTTTCCCAGCAGGTGGGGGCTCAGGCCCCGGCAGGTAGTTTCGACTTCGGGTAATTCAGGCATCCGGGAATGATAAACCTTTGCTGTGGACACAAAAAACCCGCCATCAGGCGGGTTCTTTTTAAAACTCTATACCTGTCCGGGTCGCTTACTTGATCTTGGCTTCCTTGTAGATCGTGTGCTTGCGAGCCTTGGGGTCGAATTTCTTCACTTCCACCTTTTCGGGGTGGAGGCGCTTGTTCTTGGTGGTGGTGTAAAAGTGTCCGGTTCCTTCCGAGGACACAAGGCGAATCTTGTCACGCATGTTGTTGCTCCTTCAGAGGGTAGAGTTAGATCTTTTCGCCAGCGGCACGAAGATCAGCCAGGATCTTGTCAATCCCGTGCTTGTCAATATTACGCAGACCAGCGCTGCTAATTTTCAGCTTGACCCAGCGATTCTCGCTCTCCACCCAAAGGCGGTGAGTATGCAGATTTGGCAGAAAGCGCCGACGCGTTCTGTTATTCGCGTGCGATACGTTGTTTCCACTGACCGGACGCTTGCCGGTGATCTGACAGACCTTGGACATGACCCTATTTCCTGTTAAATCCATAGTTCAGCGCCCGACTCACGGACGCAGGAAGCCGAACTTTATACCAGCGGACAGGAATTTGCGCAAGTTATATCAGCCCTCTTTGTGCCAGCGACACGCAATCCCCGTCACCAACGATCAAATGATCCAGCACCCGAATGTCCACCAGGGCCAGCGCATCCGCCAGTCTGCGGGTGATTCGGCAGTCCGCGTCGCTGGGCTCGGCCACACCGGACGGGTGATTATGGGCCAATATTACTGCCGCCGCATCGCAGGCCAGCGCTTGCCTGACGACTTCCCGGGGATGCACGGTCGCGCCGTCGATGGTGCCCCTGAACAGGGGTTCGTAGCATATGACCCTGTGGCGGTTGTCCAGGAACAGGCAGACGAACAATTCATGTCCCAGGTCCCGCAGGCTGGCCTGCAGGAAACTGCCCGCCTCGGTGGGGTCGCTGAGCCCCGGGCCTCTCTGAAGACGCTCCAGGTGGTGGCGCCGGCTCAGTTCCAGGGCGGCTTGCAGATTGGCGTAGCGCGCCGGGCCCATGCCAGCGACCAGGCATACTTCCTGGCGGTTTGCGGACATCAGCGGGCGCAGGCCCCCAAAATGCCCCAGCAGCTTGCGGCCCAGTCCCACCGCGCTGGTTCCGTGGCAGCCGCTGCCCAGCAATACCGCCAGCAGTTCGGCATCGGACAGGCCGTGGCAGCCCTGTTGGAGCAGTTTTTCTCTTGGCCGTTCGTGTTGGGGCCAGTTGCTTATGGCCATTGCCGCCTGTTCCTTTGTTTTGCGAGACCTGCGTGACAGATTCGGGAAGCTTAAAAACACAAGCCCGTGGGCCGCAACGGCTCTTTCTGGGCAATCGTTCGTGGTATGCTCCGGGGCCTCGGAGAGAGTCCCAATGAGCGCATTGACACGTAAAAATATTTTGCTTGGCGTTACCGGCGGTATTGCTGCCTACAAGGCCCCGGACCTTGTTCGGAGGCTGCGTGAGCGAGGCGCCGAAGTACAGGTGGTCATGTCCCGGGGCGCGCAGCAGTTCATAACGCCCATGACCTTCCAGGCGGTCTCTGGAAGACCGGTGCGAACTGACCTGTGGGATGAGGCTGCAGAAGCCTCAATGGGGCATATCGAACTGGCGCGCTGGGCCGACCTGGTGCTGATTGCGCCGACCACGGCAGACACCCTGTCCAAACTGGCTGCCGGCCTGGCTGGCGACTTGCTAAGTACGGTCTGCCTGGCCACCGAGGCGCCCCTGGTGCTTGCCCCGGCCATGAACAAGCAAATGTGGGCCAATCCGGCGACTCAATCCAACCTGGACATATTGCGTGCCCGGGGCGTGCAGATCCTGGGTCCCGGTGAGGGTGACCAGGCTTGTGGGGAAACCGGTGCCGGACGGATGCTCGAACCCCTGGAGATTGCCGAGGCAGTCGCGGCCCTGCTTGGCGCCGATGGCCCGCTAAGTGGTGTGTCATTGATGATTACCGCCGGTCCCACCCGGGAACCGGTGGACCCGGTGCGGTTCATCAGCAACCGAAGTTCGGGGAAAATGGGTTTTGCGCTGGCTGAGCAAGCCGCAGGTATGGGCGCCAGGGTCATGCTGATCAGCGGCCCGGTCAACCTTGTGACCCCGCCGGGGGTGCAGCGGATAGATGTAGAGACTGCCGGGCAAATGCACGAGGCGGTTCACAACAATATTGCCGGGGTGGATGTCTTTATCGGGGCCGCAGCGGTCTCGGACTATCGGGTGGCTGAACAGGCCGAGCACAAGATCAAGAAAACCGCCGAGCACCTGTCCCTGGAACTGGTCCGCAACCCGGATATCCTGGCCTCCGTGTCCAGTCTCGATCCCGACAGCCGGCCGTACACCGTGGGCTTTGCAGCCGAGACCGAGAACCTTGAGAAGTATGCCCGGGACAAGCTTGCGGCCAAGTCCCTGGACCTGATCGCCGCCAACCTGGTGGGTGGGGGCAGGGCTTTCGACAAGGATACCAATGCGCTGGTGGCCTATTGGCCGGAGGGTGCCGAAGACCTGGGTAGTGGTTCAAAAATTGAACTGGCCCGGCTGCTGCTGAAGTTGATCGCCAGGCGTTTTCGAGCTGAGGATGCCTGAGCTGACGTTATGACTACTCTAAGGATCTGATTTGCCATGCAAAGTATTCAGCTAAAAATTCTTGATCCGCGCCTGGGTGCGGAGTTTCCGGTACCCGATTACGCCACCAGCGGCTCTGCGGGAATGGATTTGCGGGCCTGCCTGGACAAGACCCTGGTCCTTGAACCGGGCCAGACTGAGCTGATACCGACAGGCATGGCGATTCACATTGATGATCCGGGTCTGGCTGCGGTGTTGTTGCCCCGTTCAGGCCTGGGACACAAGCATGGCATCGTGCTGGGAAATCTCACCGGACTTATCGATTCGGATTACCAGGGCCAGGTGTTTGTTTCATGCTGGAACCGCAGTAGCCATCCTTTCACCATCGAGCCGGGTGACAGGATTGCCCAGATGGTGATCCTGCCGGTGGTACAGGCCCGTTTCGAGGTCGTTGATGAGTTCTCAGACAGCAAGCGCGGTACCGGCGGCTTTGGCTCGACCGGTCAGCAGTAAAGGCGGCTGGCTAGTATTTGGACTTCAGTTCCTGGAAACGCTTGATATCCCGGTTGAAACTGGCAACCAGCTCTTCTCGCTGCTGGGTGCGCCGATTCAGCATGTCCCGGTATTTTTCCACGTTGGCCGCGGTTTCCATCAGCTCGGTGGTCAGGTTGTCGGGAACCGGGCGCTTGTCTGACAGCGGATCGTAGGGGTAGTTGTACCGCTGGGCTTCAATCTCCAGCGCCGCCATGCGCTCTTCCAGGCTCTTCAGATAATTCGCGGCGATCAGGTCCTGTTGCTTGAGATCTGCCAGGCGGGCTTCGCGCAAGCGCTCAATGTCAGATACCTGCTCATAGGACTTGAGCAGTTGTTGGTCGTAGGCGTCGAGTTCCTCGCGAATGCGCTCCTGCTCGGCACGGGCCGCGATTTGCTCCTTGCTGAGTTCTCCCTCTTCCACGCCGATTCGCACGCCGCCTTCATTAAAGCGTTCGTGCCTATCCTTGGCGTACTCGGGAGGAATATGGTCGCCGTAATGGATCACGCCGTTTTCGTCCACCCACTTGTATAGCTCCGCGTGCGCCGGAGCGCCCAGGAGCAGGATGGCCAGGATACTGGCGTTGACTAGATTATTTTTCACCGGTCTTTTATAGCACATGAATCAGAGGGGGTTCTCTTGGAAAATCTCCAAACTGTGTCCCAGTTCAAACAATGCCGGCGGTTGTCATAAGCCACGCTGCCTGAACTAGATTCCGTAACTTGCCCGATATGCGCTGACCGCTTCCAGGTCCTGCGCTCGGGATGGGTCCTGTTCCAGGTAGCCCACCAGGTCGCTCAGGCCCACTATGCGAGTAACCGAGAGTCCCAGGTCCGCTTCTGCTTCCTGCACAGCCGACAGTTCGCCCTGGCCCCGTTCCTGGCGGTCCAGCGCGATGGCCACGCCGGCGGCAATCGCCCCATTCTCACGAATGATCTCCACTGACTCGCGAATCGCCGTTCCTGCGGTGATCACGTCATCGACGATGAGCACCCGGCCTTTCAGGGGCGCACCCACCAGGTTTCCACCTTCGCCGTGGGCCTTGGCTTCCTTGCGATTATAGGCATAGCCAACATTGACGCCATGGTCACGATACAAGGCTGCCGCAGTCAGTGCGGCAAGTGAAATACCCTTGTATGCGGGACCGAAAAGCATATCGAATTCTTGCCCGGAGTCGACGATAGCCTGTGCGTAGTATCGGCCAAGGCCATCCAGCGCCTGTCCGTTGCAAAACAGGCCGGCGTTGAAGAAATAGGGGCTTTTTCTGCCTGACTTAAGCGTGAACTCGCCGAAGCGCAGTACGCCCAATTCCAGTGCCAGGTCCAGAAATTCTCTCTTGTATGCTTGCATGATGGATCCTCCAGGCGGGCATTATCCATTAATCCCGGGTTGGGCAGAACCGCTATTTTTTCTGACCTCTCTCGGAGCCGGCCGGAAAACGCGGTAGGATACCGGGCTTTTGAGAGTGGGCCGTCCATGCGAGTAATTACCGCCAATGTAAATGGCATTCGCGCTGCAGAGCGTAAGGGGTTTTTTGACTGGCTTGCGGCGCAAGACGCGGACGTGGTCTGCATCCAGGAGACCAAGGCCCAGGAATTTCAACTGGAGGCGGATGCCTTCAGGCCCGATGGCTATCACTGTTATTACCTGGACGCCGAAAAGAAGGGCTACAGCGGTGTGGCGATATTCAGTCGCGTGAAGCCCAGCAAGGTATTACGGGGCCTGGGCTGGGATGAGTTTGATCGCGAGGCCCGCTATCTGGAAGCCCAGTTTCCGGGCTTGAGCGTCGTGTCCCTGTACCTGCCCTCGGGATCCTCCGGTGAATTGCGCCAGGAGGCCAAGTACCGGTTCCTCGATCAATTCCTGCCCCATCTGCAGGCGCTTCGCCGCAAGCGGCGGGAGTACATCATTTGCGGTGACTGGAACATCGCCCACAAGGAAATTGACCTGAAGAACTGGAAGGGCAATCGCAAGAACAGCGGTTTCCTGCCCGAGGAGCGCGCCTGGTTGGATACCCTGTTTGATGAGGTGGGCTATGTGGATGCATTCCGCCAGGTGAACCAGGAAGCGGGTCAATACACCTGGTGGTCCAACCGGGGCCAGGCCCGGGCCAAGAACGTGGGGTGGCGCATCGATTACCAGATTGTCACCCCCGGCCTGGCGGACAGGGTGCTCTCGGCCAGCGTCTTTAAGGACGAGTGGTTTTCTGACCACGCCCCGCTGATCATGGATTACGAGGGTGAACTGGGCTGAGGAGCTTCCTTCACCTCTTGTTTGCCGTTCCAGGGTGCTACCCAGAACAGGAGTAGGAGGCCCGGTATCGCCACCACGGTGCAAATCAGGAAGAACTGGTAATAACCCACGGCTTCCACGATAAAGCCTGTGCTGGCATTGGCCAGGGTCCGGGGGACCGCGGTCAGGCTGGTCAGCAAGGCAAACTGGGTGGCGGTAAATCGGATATTGGTCTGCTTGGCCATGTACGCGGTCAGGGCCACGGTGCCCAGGCCCACGCCGATGTATTCAAAACCCACCACGCCAAATAACAGGTAGATGTTCTGGCCCACCCGGGCCAGGGCGGCAAACCCCAGGATCGACACCACCTGAATTATGCCGAAGATCCACAAGGCCCGGTTGATGGACAGCCGGAGCATGGCCAGTCCGCCCAGAGCCGCCCCGGCGATGGATCCCCCCAGTCCGGCGAATTTTGCCACCGTTCCGATCTCGGTGCGGCTGAATCCCAGGTCCAGGTAAAACGGGGTGGACAAGGCCGTGGCCATGTTGTCGCCAAGTTTATACAGCAGCATGAAGCCCAGCACCGCCAGTGCGCTGCGAACGCCGTCGCGTTGAAAGAATTCATGGAAAGGCTCGATGACGGCGTCCCTGAGGCTGGTCGGCGCCAGGGCCCTGGAGCCGGTCTCTGCAACCATGGCAGTCGTGGCGATGCCTACCACCATGAAGCCGGCGACGATCCAGTACACGGCCGACCAGGGCATGAAGTCTGACAGTATTAGCGCCAGTGATCCTGGAACCAGGGAGGAAAGCCGGTAGGCGTTGATGAACAGCGAGTTGCCGGTACCCAGTTCGTCATCCGCCAGCAGTTCCCTGCGGTAGGCATCCAGCACGATGTCCTGGGTGGCGCTGAACAGGGCCACGGCGAACACCAGGTACATGGCGGCCTGAAGATTGGTGCCCGGGTTCACGGTCCCGAGCATCCCGATGCTGCCGAGCAACAGTACCTGGCTCAGCAGCGTCCAGCCCCGACGGCGCCCCAGGAACGGCAGCTGGTAGCGATCCAGCAAAGGCGCCCAGAGAAACTTCCAGGTGTAAGGCAGCATGACCAGGTTAAACAGACCGATGGTTGCCAGGTCGATGCCTTCGCTGCGTAGCCATGCCGGTACCAGCTGGATGAGCACATAAAGAGGCATGCCCGAGGCAAGGCCCTGGAAGATGCATGTGATCATCCGGCGGTTCAGCAGGATTTCCTGCCAGGGCCGTTGCCCGGATGTGGCTGGGGTGTCGTCCTGCATTAGTGAATCGATACTCCCTTGGCCGGTTTGTTTGAAGAAGCTTCGGTCGAGGCGTGGTGCAGGCACATTCGCCAGCCGTCAGATTGCAGAAGATAGACGTTGGTGGACAGCACCGGAATTGCAGGCCTGTGTGAAAGGTTCCGGAAATGCTCGCGGACCACGTGAACAACATGGTCCTTCCGTGCCTGGCGGTATAGCACTTCAACCCTGAGCTCTGCGGCTCCCTGGGTGTTAAGAATGTGTTGCCAGCTCTTGAAAATGGACTCGGGCTCTTGAAGCAGGGCGCCACCGGGGTGAATGCAGGTGATGTCCTGTGGCGCCCAAACGGCCTTCATGGCGTTAAAATCGGCGGCAGCGAAGGCGCGGTAGAATGCCTGTTCGGCTTCTTGTGCTGTGGCAAATGCCATGGCGTTCTCCTGGCTTTCGGGGGCTACCGGTTTTCAGTGCGTGCTTGAGCAACGATGAGTAGTGTAACCATTTGTGTGGGGAATCTCGCGGATTTACCGGATCCGGGGTGCCGGGAATTCAGCTGGGGAGACTCAGTGGTGCCTCACCGAGGTTTTGTTGTGCGGCGTGGAAGTGATCTCGTGGCCTACCTGAATCTTTGTCCTCACGGCCGTCGTCCCCTGAATTGGCACCCGGAAAAGTTTCTCGACCAGGCTAACCAGGTGATCCTGTGCACCGGCCACGGGGCGGAGTTTGAGCTTGCTACGGGAGAATGTTTGCGGGGTCCCTGCCACGGCCAGTCGCTGACGGCCCTGCCCGTGACAGTGATCGAAGGGATGATTTACGTCGACGCAGCCTAGATACTGGCGCGCAGTTGGCGCGCCACGTGGGTGCCAGGAAGTTGTGCCTCGCTATTCAGTTCGGTCAATGAACTCCAGCGGGTCCGACCAATCGGTAGAAAGAGGTCCGTCATCATCATGACTGAAATCTTCTTTGCCCACGTCTACTGATCCGGACCAGTCTTCCGGCGCTGACGCCTTTTTTATCCACATTTCCTTCCAGTCGTCCGGATCCAGCTCTTCCAGGGTGCCGTCGAAATGTTGTATCTCGATGCCCCCGTCTACTGGGTCCAGTGCCACGACCTCGAAAAGGGCGCCGTCCGGCATGCTGTACCACTGACCAATTACCGGGTAATTGACGGTCATGGTTACCTGTCCTTAGTTCCTAATAATTTCAATTTTTCAAAAGCCGCAAATCCTTTTGGCGACCTTCCAGATCCATTTAGAACCCAAATTTCGATTGCTGCAAGTTTATGGGGGCGAGGTGGGTTTGTGCTTGGCCAAGCTACTGAAATTTCATGCCCGGGTTTGATTTCATGGCCTGTATTGCACACCGGGTCGCGCAGCGGGCGAGGTGGTGCTGGGTAATCCAATCAGTCCCAGGCTCCCGGTTATAGAGAGAGTCTTCCTGGTGTGTTTTGGAATTAGACTTGCTCACATTTGATCAGCTCAATTGCTCGTGTGGCCCCCCTGTTGTGACACTTTGGTTCGATTACCGGAAACTCGCGAAATAACGTCAAAAAAACCAGGTTCAAAACATGGGGAAACACTATGTATTACGTTCTAATACCTATTTTCTTTGGCAAGCTTTTCTGTCACTAATAACCGGGTGATCTTAGAGGTTTTTTTTCGACCAATTCTACATGGACGATCACAAGAAACGGAGCTTCTAAGAAACGGATTTAATCACATTAATCTGGGGAAACGCTTAGCACGCCCCCCGGGGGATAATCATGAAAGGAAAGTGGACTAGGTTGCTGGCAGCGGCTGCGCTGGCCAGTGTTTTAACGTTGAGCGGTTGCATGAGCGACGGCGATGACGGCGCACCCGGCGCTGACGGCCAGGACGGCGCTGACGGTATGGACGGTATTGCTGGGCCTCCCGGTGCTGACGGTGTTGATGCGACAATCGATCCGATTCTTCAGGCCAAGGCAGAATCTTGTAATGTTTGCCACCGTGGCGTCGGTGACGCGCACCAGGCCGAATACAACAAGTACCAGGGCGCACGAGATGATGGTTCGAGCACTCTGACGCTTGCTTTCGACGAAGCGACCCTGGCCGTTCTGGATAATGAAGACGGGACTTATGATGTGACGGTTGATATTGCCATCACTGAGAACGGCGCTCCCTTGGCTGCTATGTCTGACCTGGGGCTGAACAGTCGCTTCTATGTCATGCGTCGCGGTACCGACGGTTACTTCTACGACTCCACGCGACGGACCGAAATTACCGGTGCAGACGGTGCGTTCGAGGTCTTCTGGGACAATCTGAGTTTTGACCCGACAACCGAAGCTGCGTTCGCCGCCTGGATTGGTGACGAAACAGTGGTTATTGGCGACGTGAACTACGACGCGCGTATGAACCTTTGGCAGAATGTAGCCAGCGACGGCTTCTCCACTTCCGAAACAGCATATGCATCGCCAGCCAACGTTACAGGTTGCGAAGCTTGCCATGGCAAGCCCTACCTGAAACATGGCGAGCGTCCTGCGGTTGTGGATGGCCTGGGTGAGTTCGTGGCTTGCCGCACTTGCCATTATGACGATCGTGTAGGTGGTCATGGTGATTGGCAGTTACTGGTTGACGATCCCTATGCCTATGCTACCGGCGCGCTGACTGACGAAGAAATCGCAGCGGCCTATCCTTATACGGCCAACGTGATGAATGACGTGCACATGTCGCATGCCATGGAATTCCCGTATCCGCAGTCAATGGCCAATTGCGCCACTTGCCATGAAGGCAAACTGGATCTGGCAACTGCTAATGACAAGTTTACGATCGAAACTTGCAAGAGCTGTCATCCGGTTACAGGTACAGGCGCTGATCCAGACGCAGACCCAACCTACTTTGAAGCTGGACGCGCACCGGCACTGGCCTACATTTGGCGGGACCGCGGCGTTGAATTCCATAACGCAGGTTTGGCTTGCCAGGACTGCCATAATGGCGGCGGCGGCTACACGACCTTTGCTGAAATTCATAGTGGTTATGACCCACGCATCACAGACGCTTCCGACGAAGTCAAGTGGGCTGACAAGTTGACCGCCACCATCGATTCCATCGATGTGACGGACAATGTAGTTACGGTAGAGTTCAGCGTCAGTGACGCCGACATGGTTCCGTACATCTACTTGTCATTCTACGGCTGGGATAGCAAGCACATGATTCAGGCCTCCCACACCCGTGGTGTTGGCCCGATGTGTGGTACAAGAGCATGCCGTTACGAAGCCAAGCCTGATGATGAGAACGCATTGTTCGCGTTCACACCGAACACGCTTGGTGCAACCAGCTACATCGCCGTCATGGACTTGTCTGTGTTCGAGCCTGCGCTGACCAACAACATCCCGACCATGATCGCCGATGACGTGATCAAGACCGGTATCGTCACCATTGCTCCGCGCTTGTACCAGGCTGATGGCACGAGATTGGCTCTGGATGCGGTGATTATGAACTTCGACGCCACAACTGGCGCAGAGGTTCCTGATTACTTCACCGACGGTCGTGCAACTATCGACAATGCCAAGTGCGAAGCCTGCCATGACAAGCTGGCCGTCACCTTCCACGCTGGTAGCGGTCGCAGCACGGTTGAAGCCTGCCGTAACTGCCATGTGACCACCAGTGCTGGTAGCCACCTGGAAATGCAGTCTCGTTCAATCGACTCCTATGTGCATGCAATTCATTCATTCCAGGCCTTTAGTCCGGGCGAAATCGACTTTGATGATCCGGTTGAAGCCATGCGCTATGAGCACCACATTGGGCACACCTTCCCGAACTTCACTATCACCAATTGTGAAGCCTGCCATACTGCTGGTGTGTACAACGTACCGGATCAGGCTAAATCCCTGTTTGGCCTGAGCTCTGGAAGCGACGACGTTATGTACAGAGACCTGACGGTTCCTAGATATATAACCGGTCCTGCTTCACGCGCTTGCGGTGGTTGCCATAGAGCCGACCTCATCAATGAAAATGAGTTTGGTAAACTGGCTGCCTTCAATGCGCACACCGAGATGGGCGGAACCCTGGTTAATGCTGACGAGGATGACGGTACGATCCTGTACGGAATCATCGACAAGATCATGAGCATGTTCCAGTAAGAAAAGAGTAAGGGGTGGGCCTTCGGGTCCACCTCATCTCAAGAGAAGAAAAAGAGGCGGACCTTCGGGTCCGCCTTTTTATTTGGGGGGATTAATCGAAGCTCGGCACAGGCTGAGCAGTACGCCCCTGAAAAATAGAAGTGTTGGTGAGTCCTGCCCAGGACAGCTAATCCCGGCGGCCTGGCCCGGGCACCACCACTTTTACTGGATTCCGGTTAGGCCTTCCGAGGTCCGGCGCGCCTTGTCGCGCTGCTAGCGCCTGGTGAACAGCAGATCCCAGGTGCCGTGACCCAGTCGGTGGCCCCGTCGTTCAAACTTGGTCACGGGGCGATCCTCGGGGCGGGGAGAGTAACCGCCATCGGGAGCAAGATTCTCGAAGTCCGCTGAGGCGTTCATGACTTCCAGCATCTGTTCCGCGTAGTTCTCCCAGTCCGTGGCCAGGTGCAGGCGCCCCCCTTGACGAAGCTTGCGTGCCAGCAGATCGACAAACGCAGGCTGAATCAGCCGGCGCTTGTGATGGCGCTTCTTGTGCCAGGGGTCGGGGAAGAAGATCAGGATCCGGTCGATGCTGTGGTCGGGTATCTGCTGCTTGAGCACTTCGACGGCGTCATGCTTGCTGACCCGCAGGTTATCCAGCCCCTCCTCCTGGGCCTTCATCAGCAGCCTGCCGACTCCGGGCTCATGTACTTCGATGCCCAGGAAGTTCCTCTCGGGA
>JBFFTZ010000011.1:0-16459 GCA_041571575.1 Gammaproteobacteria bacterium
CCACTCATGACGGTCAGGGTATCTTTGTCGAAACCGACCAGGTACCCAATTCCCAGGGCACCGGCCAACAGGCCGGCCAGGGGCAGCAAATAGGCCAGGAATGCCCCGCTCAGCAGGCTGGCCTCGGCAATTCCCAACTCCACCTGGTCACCCACCTGCAGTTCATGGTCTCCAGCCAATGCCTGGACCCGGTGAAGACGGTCGCCCAGCAGTGCGCCAAGCACTCCGCCTCCGCAACCCTGTCCACGTGCACAGCGTTCACAGCCAGATCTGGACTGACATTCTACCCAGGCAATATCGCCCTCGAGCCGACTGACTTTTCCACGCTCGACGATCATTCCGATGTCGCCGGGAATTGCGGGCCCTCCAGGGGCTCCATATGGCGGGCAATCATTTCTACCGCTGCCGGCGGGACCTCGCCCATGGCCGTCACGTAATAACCATCTTTATAAGCGGAGTAGGCATTGGCGCCACCGAGTCTGGATAGCCCCAGCTTGACTCCCGGATTCTCACCTTGCTCAACAAATACCGAAACACTGGCCATTCCGTCACTGAACACCAGGTGCTCGTCGGACACAGCCTCTCCCTCGTCACCGTCATGTGAGACCCGAGTGAGCATGAAACCGGGCGGTAAAGCCCCTGCCCGCCAGCGCGAGGTATGCGTTTCCGGCATATGTTTCTGCTCGCTGTAGAGCCATTCATAATCAGAGGTATCGATAGCAGACTGCACCAAACTGGCTGCTACAGTCTTGCCGGTTACCAAGCGAGTGAAACGAATCTGCTCAATAACCTCACCCTTCTCATTTAGGACCTGGGTTTTTATAGGAAACGCCGATCGGCGATCCAGCCAGAGACGGTAACCGTATCGATAGGTATCCCCTGGCGTAATCGCGAGCATGACGGTATCCATGGCAAGCATGCGCTGCTCGGCGTTTTTGCCGGGCATGCAGCTTCCACAACCCTCGGCATTCCGTGCAGTTCGCCAGTCAGCAGACTTGCACCGGTCGCA
The DNA here is from genome assembly GCA_041571575.1 of Gammaproteobacteria bacterium. GTDB lineage: Bacteria > Pseudomonadota > Gammaproteobacteria > Steroidobacterales > BM003 > CAKZML01. The sequence goes on from JBFFTZ010000011.1 coordinate 1,010, forward strand.
ATCCACCACCAGGTAATTGGCCGAAAACTGACCCGTAAAGCGCCCGATATGGGATCTCAGCGGGGCGTTCGGATCGGCTCTTTCCACCAGCACGGACTTCTTGTCCGGCATGTAGCATTTGACGCCCTCACTATCGCTGACAATTTCTCTACCGGCGCCATCCAGGGAAACCAGGCGCAGAGTCACCTCACCAGAATCATCCACCCGGTGGAAGATCTCCAGGGTCTCCATCTCATCGTCATGCATCCGGATATAGGCCCCCTGGTAATTGGAACTCTCCACGGCCACAGCCATGCGCTCCATCCAGTCCCGGGAGGAATCCTCCGCTCGCAGATCACCCGGCTGGGAGATCCACAGGCAAAAGCACAACAGCCAGAGCTGACGCATCAAGGCCTTACCTTCTTCGCGCCCACAGCGTCCGGCTCCGGTACCGCATCATCGTCGTTTTCCGGCACGCCGTCAGTGTGTTCCGCGGCATTGCTCGCCACATCGGTAACCACCCGTGTCCAACTGCTGTTTCGGGCCATAGCAGCCTGGCTTCCATGACGCACCAGGTACGAGTTCAGCCTGTTCGGAGGCTCCGGCACGGTATAACTGATGGCATCCACGTCACTTTGGGCACTTAAGCCAGTCTGATCGGTGTCGATGATGACCGTTTGTAGTGATACCAGGGCGACTGCGGCAACTGCTGCGGCCACACCGGCGCCGGCCACCAATCTTTGTACCTTTCCGTGCCAGAACGAATGGCCTGGCGAAGAAAATTCCTCATTCGAAATCCCGTCGGATACGCGCTGGGCAAAATTGCCATCCAGCAATCCAGGCACCAGACCATCACGCATCGCCTCGCCCATCACGCTATAGCGATTCAGGGCCGCCCTGGACCGGGAATCCCGACCGAGCCTCTTCATCAGCATGGCCGCCTCTTCCGAAGGCAACTCACCATCCAGGCACGACGAAAGCTGTTTGTTCACACTGTCTGACATGACTAATTCCTAATCCAGCAATGGCCTGAGACGACTATCGATCGCCTCGCGAGCCCTGAAAATTCTTGATCTCACCGTACCGACCGGGCAATCCATGGCTTGGGCAATCTCCTCGTAACTCATTCCCTCGATTTCGCGAAGGACAATTGCCATCCGCAAATCCTCAGGCAATTTCTCTACGGCTTCTGACACAGCTTCTCGCACTTCCTCACCCAGGGCATGCCCCTCTGGCGTTGCTACATCACTCAACCGGGCCTGCATTTCGTATTGGGTCGGATCCTGCAGGTCCACGTCATAATCCAACGGTCTGCGCTTCCGGGCGACCAGGTAATTCTTCGCGGTATTGATGGCTATCCGGTACAACCAGGTATAAAACGCGCTTTCGCCCCGAAAATTCGGCAAGGCCTTGTACGCCTTGATGAACGCCTCTTGGGATACATCCAGCGACTCAGAGGGATCCTGCACGTATCGCATCACCAGCTTCACGATCTTGTGCTGATACTTGAGCACCAAAACATCGAAAGCCGTCTTGTCTCCGCCCTGAACGCGTTGCACCAGTTGCCAATCATCTGTCCTGCCAGCCATAGACAACCCTTACAGCCAGCCGGTCCGCGTCATCACTGGAATAGACCTGACGAGACGAGGAAAGTTCTGCGCTCTTTGATTTATTTTCACCTGATCTCGAATGCTGTCCCTGGATAGTACGACCGATTCTAGCAGGAGAACGCCCCCAAGCCTTGATTTTACTGCCATTAGCACTCTGTCAGGCGGTTTTGGGACGCCATCGCAGGTGGCAGGACAAGCGCCTCCGAGTCGCCTCGGAAGCCGCCCGGGGAGTGACCAGGGCGAGTTGTCGGGCGCCGGATTCATCTCGCCAGAGTAGAACGGAAAAGGCCGGCCCGGCTGTCCAGGCATGCAGCAGGCGGGCAGCCATCCATTCCCCTGAACCGGTTTGAATGCGCCAGTCCCCGCGGGTTTGCCAGACAGCAGTGCGAATTCCACCAGGCCGATTGGCCCATACTCCGAGGCTCCAGCCGGCCAAAGCCAGGAATAACAAGAGTTTCAGAGATGGCCAGAGGCCGGACAGAAGCACCGAAAGCAACATTCCGCCGCTCAGAACTGACAGGTAGAACCCTACCCAGCTCCCCGGTCGTAAATCAACGACCAGATTGCTGCAATAATTTGGCGACAATCTCACTGACCAGTCCCTGGGGCGGCTGCTCCCTGCCCGTAACCCAGGAAAAGATCGTCGGATCCGGCAACTCAAGAAACGCCTTGAACGCCTCCTGCTCTTCGGCGGACACCCTGGGATAGTCTTCCTCCAGGTAGCGCCCCAGGAGGAAGTCCAACTCCCGCATTCCGCGGCGGCAACGCCACTTTAAACGGGATATTTCCTTCATGCTGATACCGGACCGGCCTAATGCTGCCGGTCGGACAACATTTTCTTCACTTCCGCAATCGCCCTGGCGGGATTCAATCCCTTGGGGCAGGTGCGGGTGCAATTCATGATCGTATGGCAACGGTAGAGACGGAAAGGATCTTCCAGGTCGTCCAGTCGCTGGCCGGTCGCATCGTCCCGGCTGTCCACAATCCAGCGGTACGCCTGCAACAAGGCAGCCGGACCCAGGTAACGATCACTGTTCCACCAGTAACTCGGGCAACTGGTTGAGCAGCAAGCACAAAGAATACAGGCCGAAGGCTCGTCAATCTTTGCCTGGTCTTCCTTGGTCTGGAGCCTTTCATGATCTGGCGGTGGCGGCGTACTGGATTGCAGCCAGGGCTTGATCGATGCGTACTGGGCATAAAACTGTGTCAGGTCTGGCACCAAATCCTTCACCACCGGCATGTGAGGCAACGGATAGATTTTCACATCCTTGCTCACATCAGAGGTCGCCTTGGTACAGGCCAGGGTGTTTGTGCCGTCAATATTCATGGCACAAGACCCGCAGATACCCTCTCGACAGGAACGCCTGAAGGTCAAGCTGGAGTCCACCTCATTCTTAATCTTGATAAGTGCGTCCAACACCATCGGACCGCAGCTGTCCATGTCCACCTCATAGGTGTCCAGGCGCGGATTCTCGCCGCTGTCCGGATCATACCGGTACACGACAAAACTCCGCACATTCCTGGCGCCCTCAGGGGCCTTGAACACCTTGCCCCTGGTGATACGGGAATTGGGAGGTAATCGAAATTCGGCCATTACGCGTACTCTCCGGATCGCAATCAGTAAACTCGTTTCTTCGGCGGGACCACGTCGACCTCATCGGTCATCGTAGACATATGCACAGGCCGATAATCGATCTGTACATTGCCATCACTTTCCACCCACGCCAGGGTATGTTTCATCCAGTTCGCATCATCGCGATCCGGGTAGTCATCCCGCGCATGGGCCCCTCGGCTTTCCTTACGGTTGGCGGCAGAGCAGATGGTGCTCATGGCCTGCCCCATCAGGTTGTCCAGTTCCATGGTCTCCATCAGGTCGGTATTCCAGACCAGCGAACGATCGGTAATGCCAACCTGTTCAAAGGAGGCGAAGACTTCCTGCATTTTCGCCACACCGGCATCCAGCACTTCACCGGTACGGAACACCGCTGCGTGATTCTGCATCGTGCGCTGCATATTCAGGCGAATCTGTGCAGTCGAGAGCTCACCCTTGGAATGACGCAGCTTGTCCAGGCGTGCCAGGGCAAAATCACCGGCATCCTCTTTAAGCGCTCTGTGCCGGGAGTCAGACTTGACCTCGCTGGCACAGCGCTTTGCTGCGGCCCTGCCAAACACCACCAGATCCAGCAATGAGTTCGAACCCAGGCGATTGGCACCGTGAACCGACACGCAGGCCGCCTCCCCAATCGCCATCAAACCCGGCACCACATGGTCCGGGTCGCCATCTTTCAGGGTGACAACTTCGCCATGGTAATTGGTAGGAATTCCGCCCATGTTGTAATGAACGGTGGGCAACACCGGAATCGGCTCGCGGGTCACGTCAACCCCGGCAAAAATACGTGCGCTCTCGGCGATACCGGGCAGGCGCTCATGAATCACCCCGGCACCCAGGTGCTCCAGATGCAGGTTAATGTGATCCGCTTCGGCTCCAACGCCACGACCTTCATTAATCTCGATGGTCATGGAACGACTGACCACGTCCCGGGACGCCAGGTCCTTTGCGTTGGGCGCGTAACGCTCCATGAACCGCTCGCCATTGGAGTTGGTCAGGTAGCCGCCCTCACCTCGCACGCCTTCCGTGATCAGGCAACCCGCACCGTAAATCCCGGTGGGATGAAACTGCACAAACTCCATGTCCTGAAGCGGCAGGCCGGCGCGCTGTACCATGCCATTGCCGTCACCGGTGCAGGTGTGTGCCGAAGTGCAGGAGAAAAACGCCCGGCCATAACCGCCGGTGGCGAGAATCACGCGGTGGGCACGGAAACGATGCAATGAACCGTCTTCCATGCACATGGCGATAACACCACGGCACTCACCATCTTCCATGATCAGGTCGATAGCGAAGTATTCAATAAAAAACGTCGCGTCGTGTTTGAGACTCTGCTGGTACAGGGTGTGCAGCATGGCGTGACCCGTACGGTCAGCCGCGGCACAGGTTCTCTGGGCGGCAGGACCCTCGCCATAGCGGGTGGTCATACCGCCAAACGGACGCTGGTATATCTTGCCCTGCTCGGTACGGGAAAACGGCACACCGTAGTGTTCCAGTTCGATCACCGCGTCAGGGGCTTCCTTGCACATGTACTCGATGGCATCCTGGTCACCCAGCCAATCCGATCCCTTGACGGTGTCGTACATGTGCCAGCGCCAGTCGTCCTCACCCATGTTACCCAGCGCGGCACTGATACCGCCCTGGGCGGCAACCGTGTGGCTCCGGGTAGGAAACACCTTGGTGATACAGGCGGTAGACAGTCCGCTCTCGGCCAGCCCGAAGGTCGCCCGCAATCCGGCGCCGCCGGCTCCCACCACGACGACATCGTAGGTGTGGTCAATAAACTCGTAGGCCTGCGACATCGTTAAGCTCCAAATCCCACTCTGAGTACAGAGAACACGCCCAGGGCACCGGCCAGCACGTGGGCAAACTTGATCAGCATCAATGACACAACCTTGAGACTGCCGTGATGCACATAATCCTCGATAACAACCTGGACACCCAGCATCGAGTGGTACATCACGGTACCGACCAGCAGGATCAACAGGACCGCGTTATACGGCGAGGATAAAAATACGGTCATGTTCTGGTAGTCAAAACTGTCCAGGCAGATCAGTTCGGCGGCAAACCATAACCCCAGGAACACCAGCCCGACGGCAGTGACGCGCTGGGACCACCAGTGGCCTGTTCCATTCTTGGCAGAACCGGTACCAAGCACTTTTCCAAGCGGACTTTTCAGACTCATCTCAAATCCCCTTAGACAATCAGCAGCCAGAACCCTGCGGTCAGGGCAATGCTGGCGATAATTGCCGCATAACCTGATGCGTAGAGTTGAGAGATTTCGAAACCCCGCCCCGTATCCCACACCAGGTGACGGATACCGTTGCAAAGGTGGTAGAAAAAGGCGAAGGAAGCGCCCGCCAGGACCGCCACGGCCGGGGCCGAACCCAGGCACTCCAGGGCCAAGGCATACGCCTCGGGACCACTGGCAAGGCTGACCAGCCAGTAAACAAGCAACAAACTGCCCAACGCCAGCGCAACACCGGTTGCGCGATGCAGAATGGACATGACCATGGTGATCTGCCAGCGATAAACCTGCAGATGCGGAGACAGTGGACGGTTTTTCGTCGTCATTTATGCCTAGTCCTTTACCGAGTCAATCAATACAGCCTCGTCAGCGGGAGCGAACCCACCCGCGAGGACTTTACGTGCTGTGGTTACTCTACGTCAGAAGTCGATGCAGCGACCGTTCTTTTCCCAATCGCCGAATCGAGTAGGTTCAGGTCCGGATCTGCCGCCAATTTCCTTGGGCATCCCCTGCTCACCAGAGGTGGCAGATTTACCTTCCCGATCAGTCACTTCTGGCTGCTCGGACGGGAGTTTGGGTTCTGCTTCATGCTTTTCCGACATGTCGGGCATTCTGCCAGATCACCACTACCTTTGCACCCCGAAAACCTGCACACTCGCGGCATTAATTCCGCACCCGGAGTACACTCTGAGCATGCAATGGATGACAAGACCAGATTACGGCGTAATTCGTGTTACCGGGGAGGATGCCCAGGAGTTCCTCCAGGGGCAACTGACCAATAACGTGCTTTTATTGGCGCCCGACCGGGCAGTACGGGCCGCCTATTGCACGCCCCAGGGGCGCGCCATCGCTTTGCTTACCCTCCTTCACCAGCAAAATGGACTGTTGATAATACTGCCCAGGGAGCTATTGCAGCCGGTAATGACCCGGCTACGGATGTTCGTGATGCGCTCCCGGGTGAGCCTTGAGGAGGTCGAAAGCGAAGGTCTGCTGATCTGCGCAAACCAGTTGCCCGACAAATCGAGCAGGCGGGACCATGTCACCAGTGATCAGAACGGTCTGACCTGGGTTGCCAGCACCGACCCCGCTCTGGCCTGGCGCCTCCTGGAGGAACCGGGACCCGGATTGACCGAATTCGATGCGAACCTGGCCAGGCAATGGCAGATCGACGCTGGCCTTCCAGAAATTGACGAGCGTAGCGGTGGCCAATACATCCCCCAGATGCTCAATCTGGACGCCCTGGATGCGGTCAGTTTCCGCAAGGGCTGCTATACCGGACAGGAAATCGTCGCCAGGACCCAGCACCTGGGTCGTATCAAGCGGCGACTGTTTCGCCTTGAAGGCAAGGGAAGTGCGCCGGACCCGGGCGCAAGCGTGGAAGTCGATGACCGGGGAATCGGCCAGGTACTGCTGAGCGCAAGCCTGGGCGACAGGTTTTCCGCCCTGGCCATCCTTCAACTAGACGCGGTGCAAACAGGCTCTCCCATGCGCATTGGCCAAAGCCGGGTAGAGACCCGGCCCCTGCCGTATTCCCTGCCCGAAGCCGACTAGACCTCGGGGCGCATCAGCGGGAACAACAATACGTCTCGAATTGACGCCGAATTGGTATAGAGCATCACCAGGCGATCAATACCAATTCCCAGTCCACCCGTGGGCGGCAAACCATATTCCAGCGCACGAATGTAATCATCGTCAAAGAACATGGCCTCGTCGTCTCCGGCATCCTTGGCGACCACCTGGTCGCGGAAGCGTTCCGCCTGTTCTTCGGGATCATTCAACTCGGAGAATCCGTTGGCCAACTCTCTTCCAGTCATGAACAACTCGAAACGGTCGGTGATAAACGAATCCTTGTCATTGCATCGTGAAAGGGGTGACACCTCGGTGGGATACCCGGTAATAAAGGTGGGCTGCATCAGTTCGCTTTCCACCGTCGCATCGAATACCTCGACCAGCAGCTTGCCGGCGCCATAACTGTCCTTCGCCTGTACCTTGAGCTTCTTGCAGACCTCACGCAGGTACTCGACCTCGCGCAGGCGCTTGGGATCCAGGTCCGGGTTATATTTCAGCACAGACTCTTCGACGGTAATCCGTTCGAATGGCTTTGCCAGGTCTACCTCCACACCCTGGTAATCAAGCACCTGCTTCCCAAGCACCGCCTGGGCGGTATTGCGTATCAGGTTCTCGGTCAGATCCATGATGTCCTCGTAATCCGCAAATGCCTGGTACAACTCCAGCATCGTGAACTCGGGATTGTGCTGGGTGGAGATACCCTCGTTCCGGAAACTGCGATTAATCTCGTATACGCGGCCCAGGCCGCCCACGATCAATCGCTTCAGATACAGCTCCGGAGCAATCCGAAGATATAACTGCATATCAAGGGTGTTGTGATGGGTTACGAAAGGACGCGCCACGGCGCCACCGGGAATCGGGTGCATCATGGGGGTTTCGACCTCCATGAAAGACTGTTCGTCCAACTGACTGCGAATCGCCGCCAGGGTCTTGCTGCGAATCTTGAATGCTTCCCTGGTCGAGTCGTTGATAATCAGGTCCACATAACGCTGGCGATAACGGGTTTCCTGATCACTCAATCCGTGGAATTTCTCCGGCAAGGGGCGCAGCGACTTGGTCAGTGGTCGAAGCTCCTCAACCCATACCGACAATTCACCGGTCTTGGTTTTGAACAGCCTGCCACGGGCACCAATGATGTCACCACGGTCCCATGACTTGAACGAGGTATACAACTCCTCACCCAGGCTGTTCTTCTGCACAAACAACTGCAGTTGGCCTGAGCGATCCTGGATCTTGGCAAAACTCGCCTTACCCATGACCCGCTTGGCCATCAGGCGCCCGGCCACACTCACAACTTTCCCTAGCTCATCCAGGGCTTCGGCAGAATGCTCTCCGTACTCGGAATGCAATTCATTCGCCAGGGCTTCCTGGCGGAAGTCATTCGGGTAGGCATTCCCTGCGCTGCGCATCTCATTAAGCTTGCGACGACGCTCGGCAATCAGGGTATGTTCTTCTTCGTGATTCATCTGCAATTCCTGCCTTGAATTAGCCTGTGCGGTCTACCAGTAGACTACAGGCCCTGCTTGAGGCTTGCCTCAAGAAATTGGTCCAGGTTTCCGTCCAATACCGCCTGGGTATTGCCGGTCTCCACGCCCGTGCGTAAATCCTTGATACGCGACTGGTCCAGTACATAGGAACGAATCTGGCTACCCCAACCAATGTCGGACTTGGTGTCCTCCAGGGCATCCGAATCCGCCTTGCGTTTCTGAAGCTCCCGCTCGTAGAGCTTCGCCTTCAACTGCTTCATCGCAGTGGCCTTGTTCTTGTGCTGTGACCGATCGTTCTGACACTGCACGACAATACCACTGGGATTATGCGTAATTCGGACTGCCGACTCGGTACGGTTCACATGCTGTCCACCGGCCCCGCTGGCCCGATACACATCAATCCGCAGATCGGCCGGGTTAACTTCGATGTCGATGTCATCATCCACCTCGGGCGCGACAAACACCGCGGCAAATGAGGTGTGACGACGATTGCCCGAATCAAAAGGCGATTTGCGAACCAGGCGGTGCACGCCGGTCTCGGTTCGCAGCCAGCCATACGCGTACTCACCCGCAAAGCGCACCGTGGCGCTCTTGATACCCGCCACTTCACCGGCAGAGACCTCGATAATTTCGGTATCAAAGCCCCGGGCCTCGCCCCAGCGCAAATACATTCGCAGCAGCATCTCCGCCCAATCCTGGGCTTCGGTACCACCGGAGCCGGCCTGGATATCCACGAAGGCGTTACTGGCGTCCATTTCACCGCAGAACATCCGGCGGAATTCCAGCTGGCTGATTTCGGATTCAATGGCGTTCAGGTCCGCGATCAACTCATCGACGGTACCCTGGTCTTGCTCTTCGATAGCCATTTCCAGAAGATCATCCGCATCCTGGAGACCGCCCGAGAGACGGTCAAGACTGGTCACCAGGGCTTCAAGCTGGACCCGCTCACGACCCAGGGACTGGGCTTTTTCCTGGTCATCCCAGATAGTCGGGTCTTCCAGTTCGCGGCTTACTTCTTCCAGGCGTTCGGCGCTTCCAGCATAGTCAAAGATACCCCCTAAGGGCCTCGGTACGCCCTTGAAGGTCCTTGATCTGGGATTTTTGCTGGTTGGTCTCCATACACTTCGCTCTATGCAAGCCAAAACGGGGAGCAATGGTAGTTGAAAAACAGCTCCCACGAAACTGCTAAACCGCGGCAGCCCTTTTACTGTCGCTGGATATGATCCACCATCAACTGCAACCTGCGCCTGCCTTGCCATTCGTTAACGTCCAGCCTGTAGACCAGACTCATGTTCTGAGCGAGATGATCCTGCAATTCTCCCTGGCCGAAGGCGATGGCGTCGAGCACGGCGCCACCGGCTGCGTCGCGAACCCGTAACTTGAGATGCTTCTCGCCGACGATCCTGCTTTCCAGGATATGGAAGAGGCCGTCAAAGCGGGGCTCCGGGAATTGCTGGCCCCAGGGAGCGGATTCCCTGAGCAACTCCGCGTTTTCCAGGTTGAATTCATCGGGTTGCAATTCACCGTCGGTCCATAGCACGCCTTGCATGTCCATATCGCCCGTCCAGCGAGCCACCTCTTGCTCCATGGCCTGTCGGAACCCATCCAGGTCTTTCTCGGCCAGGCTCAGCCCTGCAGCCATCGCGTGACCGCCAAACTTGCTCAGCATCGAGGGATGCCGGGTGGCCACGTTATCCATGGCATCCCGGATATGCAGTCCGGTGACCGAACGGGCAGACCCTTTCAGCTCCCCTTCCTCGGTGCGGGCAAAGGCAACCACAGGGCGGTGTACCTTTTCCTTGATTCGCGAGGCAACCAGTCCCACCACGCCCTGGTGCCAGTCCGGGTCAAACAGGCAAAGCACCGGCGGCAGTTCGTCGCTGGAATCCAGTTCCAGGGATTTCACCGCTTCCAGCGCCTGTTCCTGCATGCGACCCTCAATCTCCCGGCGCCGCTTGTTCAGGTCATCCAGTTCGGCAGCCCACTGCCTGGCCTGCGCGGGGTCCTCTGTCATCAGGCAGCGAATGCCCAGGGACATATCATCAAGTCGCCCGGCCGCGTTTAATCTCGGGGCCACACCGAAGGCCAGGTCCGCAGCGGTAGCGCGCCTGGCATCCCGGTTTGACAGCTCCAGCAGCGCCAGTATTCCCGGAGCGCATTTACCCGCCCTGATACGCTTTAGCCCCTGCTGGACCAGGACCCGGTTGTTCTTGTCCATGGGAACCACATCGGCGATGGTCCCCAGTGCCACCAGGTCCAGCAACCGGGCCGGAGAAAATCCACAATCCAGCTTCCTGGCAAGAGCCGCCATGACATAAAACGCCACACCTACCCCCGCCAGGTTCTTGCTGGGAAAATCGCTGCCAACCAGGTTGGGATTCACTATGACCTGGGCTTCGGGCAATTCAGACGGCGGCAGATGGTGATCGGTCACCAGCAATTCCAGCCCGGCCTCAGCAGCCCGTTTGGCGCCTTCCACGCTGGAGATGCCGTTGTCCACCGTGACCAGCAAGGTCGGGTTTCTTTGCAGCGAAAGCTCTACAATTTCCGGGGTCAGGCCATAGCCAAATTCAAACCGATTGGGCACGAGAAAATCAACGCTGTGAAATCCCATAGCCTGCATGGCCCGCATCATTAATGCAGTGCTCGTGGCCCCGTCCGCGTCAAAGTCTCCGATTATCAGGATCCGTCCGGTCTGCCGGTGTCGGCTGAGCAACTCTGCCGCCTGGTCAACCCCGGCAAGTTGGCTGACAGGGATAATTTCCGCCAGGGACTCTCCCAGGTCCCGGGTGTCCAGCACACCACGATTAGCCATCACCCGGCGTAACAGGTCCGACCAATCACTGCCTGGGGATGGTTCTCCCCTGGGCTCACGCCGCTGGATAGGTCTACTCACTGCTCGTCTCCCGGCACCGGCGTCTTGCGCCACCGGGCCCACCAGTCAATCAATCCCATCTTGTAACCGGCTCCGTCCAGGTCACTCAAAATCAGCTTCCAGGGTTTCACCCGACGACTGGCCAGCGGCGCCAGCCAGGCCTGTTCCAGCCTATCCAGGCGCTGCTCTCGTGGCCCGGAAGCAGCCAGCGACACCAGGGATGAGCCGAACCAGCTATCCGATACCTCGGCAAGAGATTCAGCGCTCCCCACAGGCTGCTCAAGCACTCGGGCAATCCCACCCAACACCGGATCACCGTCACTCCAGAACGCCACCGGGCGGGCCCCGTCAAGGCTGTGATCTGTTCCGCCTCCCCACGGCCACAGACAATTGGCCTGGGCTTTGCCTTCTTGCTCACGCTTCAGGTTAACCGGGTGCTGGTGCAGGAGAATTTGAATTTCGTTAAGCAGTTTTGCCCACTCTTTAGCCAGGTCGTTCCCGGCAAGGCGCTCCATCAGGTTCTCGCCCTCCGCGAGTATCGGTGGACCCAGTCCGGCCCGTAGCGGCTCCCTGGTCAATACATACCAGCGTGACGGCACGGCGGCTTCCAGATGCCAGCCAAATTCGGTCATCAAGTGATCCAGTTCCAAAATCAGCGCGTCCGCTTCGTCGCGCTGCAGGTCGGGCATGCACGCTGAGCGCAGGAACAAACCCCGGGGCCCCACACCCACTTCTACCGGATCCAGGCGTGCGCAACCGCCTTCGGGAAGATGGCCGGTATCATTCAGGAAGCAGTATCTGGCCAACCCCCCAACACCGCCCTTCAATCCCAGTGCCCGGGCAAATCCTTCTCCCGGCTGTCCCTGGCAAGGCAATAAGCGTCCTCTAGCCAGTACACGGTTCATGACAGGCCAGCGCAAAGGGTCGCGGATTGCCAGATCCGCAAGAGCCATCAAATCTGGCACCACTATTGTCAATTCAGCCATGCAACAACCTTTGTTGAGAACCGGAATTGTTCCGTCGCTCGCGACTGGCTATGCTCTGCGCCATGCAATTTACCCGCGACTTCAGACTCGACATAAACCTGATCCGATCCCATTCGGCAGGTGCCCTGGTTATCGGTGATCAGACCTACACCTCAAATCTGATCCTTTCTCCAGGCCAAATTATGCCCGATTGGGCCGTAGCATCCACTGAATTCCTGACAATTGAACAACTGGAAGATGCCCTGGCAATGAAACCGGGGATTCTATTGCTGGGTACCGGCGAGGTTCAGACCTTCCCTGATCCGGAGTTGATGGCGGCGGTAATGGGCCTCGGAATCGGCCTGGAAGTGATGAATACCGCTGCCGCCTGCAGAACCTACAATATCCTGGCGAGCGAGAACCGACCGGTAGTCGCAGCGCTAATCATCTAATCCGTTTACCTGGCTAGCCAATCAGGCTGTCGACGCTGTGGCCGGTAGTAATCATGAGCCTGCGAAGGCGAACCAGCGCATCCATTTGAATTTGCCTGACCCGCTCGCGAGTCACGCCAATCTGCTCGCCAACCTGCTCAAGAGTAGAGCGCGGGTAACCATGGATGCCAAAACGTCTCTCAACAACCTCGCGCTGAATCTGGCTGAGTTCTTCCAGCAATTCATCGATCAACACGCAGACATCCTCGAATTGAGCCGAGTCCTGTGGGTCAAAACCTTCCTCATCGGCAATCGTGTCAATCAGGCTGTGTTCATTCTCCCGGCTGATCGGCGAGTGAGCTGAAATCACCCGCTCCCGGAATCCCGAAATCCGCCGTACATCGGATAGGGGTTTTCCCATGCGCTCTGCAATCTCACTGAGCAGGGGGGCATGATCCATTTCCTGGGTTAAATCCCTCTCGGCCCTCACGTAGGCGTTAACATCCTTCGCGACATGAATGGGCAGCCTGATTGTACGGGCCTGGTTCATGATGGCCCGCTCGATGGACTGGCGAATCCACCAGGTCGCGTAGGTCGAGAAGCGGAAACCACGCTCGGGATCGAATTTCTCCACCGCATGCATTAACCCAAGATTGCCCTCCTCCACCAGATCAAGCAGGGGCAGGCCGCGGTAAAGGTAACGACGGGCCACTTTCACGACCAATCGCAGGTTGCTCTCTATCATTCTGTTGCGAGCATCGGCATCTCCCCGGCTAACCCGGCGGCCAAGTTCGACTTCTTCGTCTGCGGAGAGCAGATCAGAGGCTCCAATCTCGTTCAGGTACAGTCGCGTAGCATCGTGAATGCCCGCGTCCATGCCGCTGTCATCGATTTCCTCGGACTCACCGTCGTCAGCAGACAGGCTGTCGCCAATCCGTTCGGGATCACTGATTAATCCGGGAAACGGTGATTCCCCGGGATTCTTCATACCCATATCCGACTCCCTGAAATCCAGCACAGGAAGAACGCTTGCTACAGGGAATGGTTATTATCGTTTCGGCAAGTACCGGACTGGATTCACCGGCTTTCCATTGACCCTTATTTCAAAATGCAGCAGAGGTTTATCTCCTGGGCCTTCTCCGATCTCGGCGATCTTCTGCCCTGCCTTGACCGGGTCCCCTTCCTTCACCGCCATTGTTCGGTTGTGTCCATATGCACTAAGGAAGGTATCGTTATGCTTGATAATAATAAGCTTACCGTAGCCAATTAGTCCACTGCCGGCGTAAACGACCCGGCCGCCGGCGGCGGCCCGGACCGGGTCACCCAGGCGTCCGCCTATGTCCACGCCCTGGCCCATGCTGTTCTTGTCACCGAACCCGGCGACCACGGGTCCGGCAGCAGGCCAGCGCCAGCCTGCAATGGGTGTGGCGGGAGGTGAACTGGTTCTGGACCGAGTCGAGGCGCTGGAACCGGGGGACGGGGTTGTTGAAGAGGGTCGTGCGCTTGTTGTTCGTGGAGCGGCCGACGTGGCGCTGCCAGAAGACCTGGGCGGCGGAGACAAGCGCAGGGTCTGCCCGGGGTATATCAGCCCGCTGTTGGACAAACCATTCCATCTCGCCACGTCTCGCCAATCGAGTCGGTTACGCCAGGAAATCGAATACAGGGTGTCGCCTGTTTTGACGACATAGGACTCGGGAGGATCCCAGGACAGGGCGCTACCGCCACACCCGGCCGCCAATATCGCCCAGGCAACAAGCAGCGCCGCTGCGATTCGGGCGGGCTTCAGTATCTCCATACCAGAAGGCCGATTACCAACAGCCCCACCGTTGCCCAGCCCAGTCTTTCCACGTATTGACGCAACATAGGTTCAATTTTCGGGCCACCCCACATGACCAGGCCGGCCACCATGAAAAAGCGCGCTCCCCTACCTACCGCGGAGGCCAACAGGAAAAGCGGCAGGTTCATAGCCAGGGCGCCCGCACTGATTGTAAAAATCTTGTAGGGAATTGGCGAGAAACCTGCCACCAGTACCGCCCAGAAACCCCAGGTGGCGAACACGCCCTGGACTTCCAGATACTTTTCCCAGTACCCGAATTCCTGCATCCAGGGACTAATCCACTCCAGGGCGAACAGGCCGATAAAATACCCGGCCACTCCACCTGCCAGCGAACCCAGGGTGGTAATCAATGCGAAGCGCATGGCCTTCCTGGGCGCCGCCAGGGACATGGGCGCGAGCATTACATCGGGTGGTACCGGGAAAAACGACGACTCCGCGAAACTCAAGCCACACAGGTACCAGGGTGCAGAGGGATAAGCCGCCCATTTCAGCACCGTGTCGTAAAGGGGACCAAATACTTTCATCCCTCGCTTCCACCGACAAGAGGCACGAACCGCACCAATCCCAGTGAGCGCTGCTCGAAATTTGAACCCTTACGGGTGATCTTGATTAGTTCCTGGCTTGCCCGGCCACCCACGGGAATAATCAGGCGCCCTCCCTCTGCCAACTGATCCAACAGCGCCTCGGGAACCCTCTCCGGGGCGGCAGCCACCAAGATGCCATCGAAGGGCGCTTGGGACGGCCAGCCCTGCCAGCCATCGCCGACTCGCATCCTGATGCCAAGCAAATTCAGAGAAGCCAGTGTCTGGCGTGCCCTGACTTGCAACGGCGCCAGCCTTTCAA
>JBFFTZ010000012.1:0-16331 GCA_041571575.1 Gammaproteobacteria bacterium
ATCAATAACACTGTCGAAGCCATTGCCCATGAAAAAGCGACGCATATTGTCGAAATGCCCCTCTCCCCCGTAAATAAAACTGGTGGAGTAACCCCGGGTTTTGAGTAGCGACGCCAGGGTAAAAAAATCGCGCTGGGATTTAGACAACTTGACGACGCTTTCCTTGGCCGCGGGAGTAAAACCGGTAACCACGGCTTCAATTCCCCGAATGGATCGGGTGCCTGTGGCATACAACCTCTCAAACCACAGACCTTGTTCCGCCAGGGCATCCAGGTTGGGCGTAAGGGGCAGGCCGCCCAGTGAGCCGACAAATTCGGCGCCCAGGCTTTCTTCAAGCACGATCACCAGGTTCATTGGGTGGTCAGGATGTGCGCTGGCAATCTCTAGATGCAGGGTGGGAATGGCCTCGTTCCGAAAACTGTCCGCCGGCAGTTTCATCTCAGTCCGGATTCTTGCCACCACTTCTTCGGCAGACATCCTGGTATAGGGGAACCCGTCCCCGGATTCACGCATCCGTTCGTATGCGGCGTAATAAAGCGTGTAACTGGAATTCAGTGACAGCTCATTCACCATGGGGTCATTGGACAAGGCCACGGTGCTGGGGTTCACGGGACGATGATCCAGGGTGGAGCGAACCATCAGGATACAAATTACCAGCAGCACCGGAGTCGCTATCAGGGCCGTGAAAAGCCCGGGCTTGCGCGCCATTTCCAAAGACCAGCGCAAACGACCCCGCATGAAAAATATGCTTATCGGAGCCAACGCAAATCCTAATATCAACTGCATCGGATACGCCTTCCACAAGGTGGAAAGCACTTCTTTCGGATAGATCAGGTATTTAAAGAACAGCGCATTCGGGCGCACATCGTATTGAGTAATAAACGATGGTGTGGACAGTTCCATGAAAACCAGCAAGGCAAATGCCAACGGCAGATACCAGCCGACCATGCCGCGCCAAAATGACCAGCCCACCCGTCCCAGTGCCGCCAGGGGAAGTGTGATTACCGGGATCGCGAGCAGCAGCCCACAGATTACGAGGTCAAAACGCAGGCCTTGCACCAGGACATTCTGCAACATCGCCGCATCACTAACCCGCTGCCACTGCCACGCAACCAGGCCCAGCCGGGAAAGGCCGAGCACCGCCAATACGAGTAGCAAAAATATTCCCAGTGGCTTCAGGACATCCATCAAGTCCACAAGCCTGCTTGAAAACTTTTTGTTCATATACTGATTACCAAACTGCGTAGGTGCCGACAGCTTGCGGCTATATAGTAATTAATGCCCCGGCTGGCAGGCGCAATATATTGTGTGGAACGGGGTGGTCCCTGCCAACAGTGGGCTACTTGCCAATACAGAAGCTGGAGAAAATTCTGCCCAGCAAATCATCACTGGAAAACTCACCCGTAATCTCTCCAAGCGCTGCCTGCGCCAGGCGCAACTCTTCCGCCATCAACTCCCCTGCCCGTCGCTCACGAAGTTGACGACAACCTTCATCAAAGTTGCGCTTGGCTCGTCGCAGCGCATCCAGGTGTCGGCGCCTGGCAGAGAGGGTGCCCGATTCACTGACACGGTAGCCCATGCTGGACTTCAGATGATCTCGCAGCAAGTCTACTCCCTCGCCCGTCAACGCGGACAAGGAAAGAGTCGGATAGGCGCCTTGATCCAGGCCTGGCTGTTCATTGCTCAAATCTATCTTGTTGCGCAGTACGGTAACCGGCACACCACCGGGAACCTCTGCCAGCAATTGGGCTGGGTCCTGGTCCGATCCCGGCGAGGCGTCAACCACCAGTAGAACCCGATCGGCAGTAGTAAGTTCCTGGCGCGCCCGGCGCATACCTTCCGCTTCTATGTGGTCTGCATCATCTCTCAAGCCGGCCGTATCAATAATGTGCAATGGCATGCCGTCGATATGGATGCGTTCCCGCAAAACATCCCGGGTGGTACCCGGCACGTCCGTCACAATGGCCGCGTCATACCCAGCCAGGCGATTAAGCAGGCTGGATTTTCCGGCATTGGGGCGACCCAGGATTACCACCCGCATGCCTTCTTGTAACAGGCAGCCCTGGCGCGCGTCACGCTCCAGCTTGTCGAACGCAGCAAGCAATGATTCTATGCGGCGGGTAATTTCTACATCCGAAAGGAAATCGATTTCTTCTTCTGGAAAATCGATGGCTGCTTCCACGTAGATTCGGCATTGCACCAGGGCCTCGACGATCTCATGGACCCGGCGCGAAAACTCACCTTCCAGTGAACGCAGGGCAGCACGGGCGGCTTGTTCCGATCCGCTGTCGATCAGGTCGGCAATTGCCTCGGCCTGGGCAAGGTCCAGCTTGTCATTGAGAAATGCACGGCGCGAAAACTCACCCGGTTCGGCCAGTCGCGCGCCCAGCTCGAGGGTGCGGGCCAGCAACATATCCTGGACAACCGGACCACCGTGACCATGCAATTCGAGAACGTGCTCACCAGTGAATGAATTGGGCGCCGGAAAATACAGGGCAAGGCCATCGTCCACCGGCTTCCCGCCTGCGTCACGAAAGTGGCCGAAGACAGCCATTCGCGGGGTGGGAAGATGCCCGAGTAATGCCCTGGCCAGGTCCGGCACATCAGCGCCGGAAATCCTGACTATGCCCACCCCCCCTCGACCCGGGGGCGTGGCAACTGCGGCAATGGTGTCGGTGTAGCTGGCGCTCATGATCCAGGCGGGTGCGGGAGTGAGGAGTCCCCGATTATACCTTGGCCCGTCACCCTGGCGTACGGGAGCTAGTGCTCCCGCGCGACCACCTTGTTGATTCGCCACTGCTGTGCAATCGACAACAGGTTATTCACGAACCAGTACAGCACCAGGCCCGATGGGAAAAAGGCGAAGAACACGGTGAACACCACGGGCATGGCCATCATTACCTTAGCCTGGATGGGGTCCGGCGGCGTCGGGTTGAGCTTCTGCTGGAAGAACATGGTGATGCCCATCAGCAAAGGCAGTACGAAATACGGGTCCTTGGAAGACAGGTCGTTCAACCACAGGGCGAACGGCGCCTGACGCATTTCAACCGACTCAATATGCACCCAGTACAAGGCGATGAATACCGGCATCTGTACCACGATGGGCAAACAACCCGCTGCAGGATTAACTTTTTCCTTGCGATACAACTCCATCATCGCCTGGCTCAAGCCTTGGCGGTCATCCTTGAAACGTTCCTGCAGGTGCTTAACGCGGGGCTGCATGTTGCGCATCTTGGCCATGGAGCGGCCACTGGTTTCCTGCAACTTGTAGAACACCAGCTTGATAAGCATGGTCAGCAAGATAATTGACCAACCCCAGTTGCCCACATAGGACTGGATTTTGCGCAGCACCCAGAACAGGGGCTGGGAAATAACGGTCAGCCAGCCATAGTCCACGGTGAGTTTAAGTCCGTTTGCAGTGGCTTCCATCTGGTCCTGCAACTTGGGACCCGCAAACAATGTCTGCTCGATACTGGTGCTCTGTCCTGCGGGCAGACTCTGGGGCAGGCCGATGGCAGATTGCAGCACCTGTCCATTACGATTGAGGTTCACCTTGTAGCCGTAACTGTCACCAGTATGGGGAATGGCGGCAACCAGGAAGTGGTGTTGAATGGATGCGATCCAGCCACCGGTAGCTGTCAGGCTGACCGGCTCTTCAAGCAGGTCATCGGGATTTAGCTTCTGATATTTCTCGCCGTTGTAGATCACCGGACCAATGTAGGAGTAGCTGTCCACGTCCGTCATGCTGCGCTCGCGAACCACCGCTTCACGACGCAGTTGCAGGTAAGGAGCAACCGTGACATCCACGTTACTGCGATTCTCCACCGAGTAGTTCAGTCCGATTCGGTAAGAGCCTCGCGTGAAGGTATACACCTTGGTTACCACCAGGCCATTGGCATCGGTCCAGGTAAACGGCACATCCAGGGTAGTTTCGCCATCCGCCATGCGATATTCGGACCTGGCACTTGTGTAGGCGGCAAGATGAGTAGGTTCATCAGTGGCGCCCGGAATACGCAGTCCCGTTTGATACACAAAAGTGTGTCCGGCGGCGGTATCCAGTAATCGCACATGAACATCCGGCAGGTTCTTGGCAACCGGATAGCGGTTTAGTTCCAGCTGCTGAATGTCAGCGCCGCTGGTGTTGATCAGCAGCTCATAAACATCGGTGACAACCCTCACATAACTGTTGTTGCCCGGCTGTTGAGGAGCCTCAATGGGATCTGCGCCGGAAGGAGCAGCCACGCTGGGCAGCTCGGCAGAGTCAATCGATGCGGCGACCGGAATTTCCCCGGGGTCGGGCTGGGCGAGCTGGCCGGCGACATCGTTGGCACTCGAGCGGGTCGGTACCACGGTGTTGTCGACAAGCCATGCCTGGTAAAGAAAAAACCATACCAGTGCCACAGCACCCCAAATGAACAAACGTTGGTTATCCATGCGGATCAAGTCCTCAAATTTACTCGTGCCTGTGCGGCACAGGATCCCAGCCGCCGGCGTTAAATGGGTGACAGCGCCCGATACGGCGCAGTGCTAGCCAACCTCCGCGCAGCGCACCGTATTCGGTGATGGCGGTGACGGCATATTCGGAACAGGTTGGGGAGAACCGGCAACGCGGTCCCAGCAAGGGGCTGATCAGCCACTGATACGCACGGATTAACGCGATGAAGAGTCGTCGCATTTTCTTTTGATCCTTCGCCAGTGTTCTTGAAGACTGTGGCGCAGACGGCTGTTTTCAGCCTCCCTTGCCCCAGCACGGCTCATTACCACCAAGTCTACGCCCGGTAGCCCGGTTCTGGCCATGCGGAAAGACTCGCGAATAACCCGCTTGATGCGATTTCGCTGGACAGCGTTTCCCGATGCCTTGCGCGAGATTGCCATTCCCAGGCGCGCCTGCCCAACGTTGTTAGCGCGCGCAAGCACGGTAAAAAACGAATCGGCGGAACGTACGTTCCCACGGAAGACCTGAGAAAACTCAGTCGGCCTGGTAAGGCGGTTCCGGCGGGGAAGTGTCTGGGATAGATCTGATCTTCGACGGACCGTTAGGTCTGTGGCGTCGTCAATCAGGGGCAGAGCCGCGCGCGGCCCTTGGCACGACGACGAGCCAGGACCTGACGTCCGGCCTTGGTTGCCATGCGGGCACGAAAACCGTGTGTACGGGCGCGCTTGATGTTGCTAGGTTGAAATGTGCGTTTCATGTCGCTTACCTGATCAGTAAATCTTTAACCGTCGGCTGGGGATGCCCCGCGACGTAAAACAGGCAATTTTAGGGGCTGAACCCTGACAGGTCAACAGGATTAGGTGTTTCGGTTAGAACAGGCCGCCAGGGGGTGTGGATAACTAGGCCCGGCAGTGTGGATAACTTTGCCATAGATGGGTTATGCTCCCGAGCCTTTCCCCTGTTATCCACAGCCAAGAGAGAAGCGAATAAACAAGTGGGTGGATCTATCTGGAACCGCTGTATCAGCCAGCTTGAGCACGAGTTGCCCGAGCAGCAATTTAGTACCTGGATTCGCCCCCTGCAAGCGGTTGAGGAAGACGGGCAGCTCACGCTGCTGGCGCCTAATCGCTTTGTGGTCAACTGGATAGATCAGCATTTCATGGACCGGATTTCGACTCTGGTGATGGAATATTCGGCTGGCAAGAACATCCAGGTGAAGATTGAGGTGGGCACCCGGGAAAAGGCAGCACCTCCACCAAGTTTCACCACTGCACCCCCGACTCCACGTCCCGAAGCGGCACACCTGCTGGGTAGCAGGCTTAATCCGGAATTCACTTTCGACTCCTTTGTCGAGGGTAAAAGCAATCAGCTGGCCCGGGCCGCGGCGATACAGGTTGCGCAAAATCCTGGCCAGGCCTACAACCCCCTGTTTTTTTACGGCGGTGTAGGACTGGGGAAAACCCACTTGATGCAGAGCGTGGGAAACATGATCAGGGCCCATAACCCTGAAGCCAAGGTCGCTTACGTGCATTCCGAGCGTTTTGTGGGTGACATGGTGCGTGCCTTGCAACACAACACCATCAACGAGTTCAAGCGGGCCTACCGCGGCCTGGACGCCCTGTTGATTGATGATATCCAGTTTTTCGCTGGAAAAGAGCGCTCGCAGGAAGAATTTTTCCATACTTTCAATGCCTTACTTGAGGGTCAGCAGCAGGTAATCCTGACCTGTGATCGCTATCCCAAGGAAGTAAACGGGCTGGAAGAGAGACTGAAATCCCGCTTCGGCTGGGGCCTGACGGTATCCATTGAGCCGCCAGAACTGGAAACCAGTGTTGCCATCCTGATGAGTAAAGCCGAGTCCGCGGGTATTCGCCTGCCTGAAGAAGTGGCTTTTTTCATTGCCAAGCGAATTCGCTCCAATGTCCGAGAACTGGAAGGCGCGTTGCGCAGAGTAAAAGCCAACGCGCAATTCACGGGACGTCCCATTACACTGGACTTTGCCAAAGAGGCTTTGAAGGACTTATTGGCGCTCCAGGAAAAGTTGGTGACAATAGAGAATATCCAGAAGACCGTGGCGGAATACTTCAAGATCCGGGTGGCAGACTTGCTGTCGAAACGACGCAGTCGCTCGATTACCCGCCCTCGGCAGATGGCCATGGCCTTGTCGAAGGAGCTAACAAACCATAGTCTTCCCGAGATAGGTGATGCCTATGGCGGACGTGATCACACCACTGTGATGCATGCCTGCAAGCGGGTTAAGGAACTGCGAGGCATGGAAAGCCGGGTAGACGAGGACTATTTAAACCTGTTGAGAACCCTGACAGGAT
This sequence comes from Gammaproteobacteria bacterium, assembly GCA_041571575.1. GTDB lineage: Bacteria > Pseudomonadota > Gammaproteobacteria > Steroidobacterales > BM003 > CAKZML01. Next base: position 6,763 of record JBFFTZ010000012.1, read on the forward strand.
GATGTGGATAAGCTGTGTTCAAAAATTGACCTGGTTTTTATCCACATGCCGTACACAGCTGATACCGACTTTAACGGGGGGGTTGTTAGGCAGGGTATTCGAATGTAACGCTTTGATTTTATTGTATAAAAATTAGTTATGCACACAAAAGGCTGTCACTAATAACAACAATAAGTACTGTATCTTAAAGAATATATATTAAGGGTGAGAAGATGAAGCTCAGCGCGAACAGAGAAGTATTACTTGCACCCCTGCAAGCCGTGATCGGTGTGGTTGAACGAAGACAGACCATGCCTATTCTGGCCAATATGCTCGTCGTTGCCCGCCAGGGTGTTTTATCAGTTACAGCCACTGACCTGGAAGTGGAACTGGTATCCAGCACCGAGGTGAACGTGGAAGAAGAGGGCGAAATCACTCTTCCCGGCCGCAAGCTACTGGATATCTGTAAGGCTTTGCCAGAAGGAGCCAAGATCAGTTTGTCGGTATTGGCTGACAAGGCGACCATCCGTTCAGGCAAGAGTCGCTTCACCCTGTCTACTCTCCCGGCTACTGAATTTCCTACCATCGAGGAAATGAATGTTCAGACGAAGCTGAAGATTTCCCAGGAAGCTATTCGAAGCTTACTGCAAAAAACCCATTTCTCCATGGCACAGCAGGATGTCAGGTATTACCTGAATGGCTTGCTGTTGGAAGTTGAGAACAATATCTTGCGAGCCGTGGCGACGGACGGACATCGCCTGGCACTGAGTGAAGTTGATTTCGACGGCAAAGAAAGCAGCGAGGGTTTGCAGGTAATCGTTCCCCGCAAAGGTGTGTTGGAATTGCAGCGGCTCCTGGGTTCGGATGCGGACGTCGTACTCAGCATTGGATCCAATCATATTCGTGTTGAATTGGACAGTATTCGCTTTACCTCCAAGCTGATTGACGGACGTTTTCCCGAGTACGGACGCGTCATTCCCCAGGGCGCTAACCAGGTCATGATTGCTGATCGGGGTATTCTCAGGGCGGCAATGCAGCGCACAGCCATTCTTTCCAATGAAAAATACCGCGGAATTCGCCTGGAGTTGAAGGCAGGCTTACTCACCATGCAGGCCCACAACCCGGAGCAGGAAGAAGCCGAGGAAGAAGTGGAAGTCCAGTATGAGGGCGACGAAATCGAAATTGGTTTCAATGTGAACTACATTCTGGATGCCTTGGGCGCTGTGGATGGAGACGAGGTGCAGATCACTCTTGGCGACTCAAACAGCAGCTGCGTGATTTCTGAAGCCGGCGGCGCACGTAGCAAATACGTCGTGATGCCGATGCGTCTCTAGTTTCCGCCCCGGGCGGGTCAGGACCTCATGGCGCTGGAAAAACTTGTTATAAAGAATTTCCGGTGCCTGGAGTCAGTGGAGTTTGACCCCCATCCAGACGGAAATATCATTGTTGGTGAAAACGCCTCAGGTAAGACCAGCTTGCTCGAGGCGTTATTCTTCGTGGGTCGGGGACGTTCTTTCCGGCCTTCCCAGGCAGATGGACTGATCAGGGACGGCAGTTCGGCCTTCCAACTGGTCGCCACCGTGGCCCACAAGGGCCGGCCCCTGGTGCTGGGCCTGGAAGTTGCGAAGGAATCCAGAACGGTTCGGATAGGCGGCCAACCGGCAAAATCCCTGGGTGAACTAGCCGAATATTTGCCTGTGCAGGTGATAGACCCGGATGTCCACAAGCTGGTTGAGGATGGCCCGGGCGGGAGAAGGCAATTCCTGGATTTTGGTGTGTTTCACGTGGAACACACTTTTCTGGGAATCTGGCGGCGGTATCAGCGGGCGCTGAAGCAGAGGAACAAGGCCCTGAAAACCGACCCAAAGGTAGCGGCAGCCTGGGATCCGGAATTGATCCAGGCCGGTGAAGGGCTGGATGTCTTGCGCCGCGCCTATATGGATGAGCTGTTGCCCGTTGCCCAGGAATGGGTCCGGTTTTTCCTGGATGGGGACCTGGAGTTGAAATATCGATCCGGTTGGGCGGCTGATCGCACATTGGCGGAAGCCCTGTCCCACAGTCGCCAAAGGGATCGGGATTTCGGCGCCACCCTGGTTGGGCCCCACAGGGCTGACCTTGAATTGCGGGTCCATGAGCGGGCAGCCCGGGGCAGGGTGTCCCGGGGCCAGCAGAAGTTGCTGGCGTCGGCGTTGTTGCTGGCCCAGGTTGAGTTGATGGAAACCCGGGCTGGTCCCGGTCTGTTATTGCTAGATGACCCGGCGGCAGAATTGGACGGCGAGCGGCTGTCTCGTTTGCTGGCGCGGGTTCAAGGCCTGGGTTCCCAGTGTTTTGTGACCGGTTTGGCCCTCGAAGCCCTGGCCGAGTTTAAGAGTGGATCCGTGTTTCACGTGGAACAAGGTAAGCTTAGAAGAGTGTTATAATGCGTCGATTACTTTACGAGATATTGGGATGACCGAGCCAAAAACCTACGACTCTAAGAATATTAAGGTTCTGAAGGGCCTTGACGCCGTGAGAAAACGGCCTGGAATGTATATTGGTGACACTGACGATGGCACCGGTTTGCACCACATGGTGTTTGAAGTAGTGGATAACTCCATTGATGAAGCCCTGGCTGGATACTGCAAGGGTTTGGAGGTCATTATCCATGCGGACGAATCCATCACCGTCAGTGATGACGGGCGCGGCATCCCCGTTGATATGCACCCGGAAGAAGGCCGCTCGGCTGCGGAAGTCATCATGACCGTTCTGCATGCCGGCGGTAAATTTGATGACAATTCCTACAAGGTCTCCGGCGGACTGCACGGTGTGGGTGTGTCAGTGGTGAATGCGCTGTCCGATCACCTTGAACTGACAATTCGGCGGGAAGGCAAAATTCACCGCCAGGAGTACAGCCTGGGGGAACCTCTTGGGCCGCTGACCGTGGTAGGGGACTGTGATACCACGGGCACATCACTGCGTTTTCGACCCAGCCCCAAGATATTCACCAACATTGAATTCCACTACGACATCCTGGCTCGACGCTTGCGTGAACTGTCTTTCCTAAATTCCGGTGTCCGGATTGAGTTGAAAGACGAGCGAACCGAAGAACACGCGGTCTTTGAGTACGAGGGTGGTATCAGTGCATTTGTTCAGCATTTGAACCGCAACAAGACGCCTGTTCACCCAACGGTCATCCATTTCCAGACGGAAAAGGACGATATCGTGGTGGAAGTGGCTATGCAGTGGAATGATTCCTACCAGGAAAACATGTATTGCTTCACCAATAATATTCCCCAGCGTGATGGTGGTACCCACTTGGCGGGCTTCCGTGGGGCTCTGACCAGGACCCTGAACGGCTATATGGAGCGTGAGGGCCTGGCAAAGAAAGAAAAAGTCAGCACCAGTGGTGATGACGCCCGGGAAGGATTAACCGCCGTATTGTCGGTGAAAGTGCCCGATCCGAAATTCTCTTCCCAGACCAAGGAAAAACTGGTTTCCTCAGAAGTGAAGGGCGTAGTGGAAGCGGTTACCGCTCAACGCCTTGAAGAATTCCTGCTGGAGAAGCCACAGGAAGCCAAGGCGCTGGTTTCAAAGATTATTGATGCTGCCCGTGCCAGGGAGGCCGCTCGCAAGGCCAGGGAAATGACCCGGCGCAAGGGCGCCCTGGATGTGGCGGGCCTGCCCGGAAAATTGGCAGATTGCCAGGAGAAGGACCCCGCATTATCCGAACTGTTCCTGGTGGAGGGTGACTCCGCAGGCGGATCGGCCAAACAGGGCCGGGACCGGCGCACCCAGGCTATTCTGCCCCTCAAGGGCAAGATCCTGAACGTGGAAAAAGCCAGGTTTGACAAGATGTTATCCTCAGCCGAGGTGGGCACTTTGATTACCGCCCTGGGCTGCGGAATCGGCCGGGAAGAGTTTAATCCCGACAAGTTGCGGTACCACAAGATCATCATCATGACCGATGCTGACGTAGATGGCTCCCATATCCGTACCCTGTTGCTGACATTCTTTTATCGCCAGATGCCAGAGCTTATCGAGCGCGGCCATATCTTTATTGCCCAGCCCCCCCTATACAAGATCAAGCGAGGAAGGCAGGAGCATTATGTTAAAGATGAGGCGGAGCTGACCGCACTGTTATTGAGTGTTGCCCTGGATAAGGCCGCCCTGTTTGTGTCGCCCGATGCTCCACCTATCCAGGGGATGGGGCTGGAGACCCTGGCTCGCAAGCATATGGAAATTTCGGCAATTATTGCCCGCTGGTCGCGGCTGTATGATTCTCGTTTCTTGCGTGAATTACTGTATTTGCCGAAGGTTACGGCGGAAATGATGTCTGATCCGGCACAACGTGCGCCATGGCTCGCCAAGTTGAAAGAAAACCTCAATATTAATACAGCGGAAAGCGAGTCTTATACGGTGGACTGGGACCAGGGACCCGAGGACGGACCGGGCTTCATGAAAGTCTGCCGCCTGTCCCATGGTCTGGATCACCCGCGGCATGTCACGCTGGACTTTTTCAGGAGCCCGGAATACCGGAGAATTTCCGAAGTGGGAGAGGAGCTTAGTGAATTGCTTTCAGAAGGCTCTTATGTGGTAAGAGGCGATGCAAATATACCGGTAGATAGCTTTGAAGTGGCGATGGACTGGCTTATGGCCCAGGCTAAGAAGGGGCAGAGCTTCCAGCGCTACAAAGGTCTGGGTGAGATGAACCCGGATCAGCTCTGGGACACCACTATCAACCCCGAGTCGCGCCGTCTCATGCAGGTGAGAATCGACGATGCCGTTACAGCCGATGAAATATTCTCGACTCTGATGGGTGACCAGGTTGAGCCCAGGCGCGATTTCATCGAAAAAAATGCGCTCTCAGCGGCAAATATCGACGTATAGGCCCCTGGAATTTGCTTAGAATTGACGCTCAGGCCCCGTTTTTTGTACTGAAAAACGGGGTTTGGGCAGCTTCTCCAGGGTTCCCTCTATCCAGGCACGGGCCTCAGCGTTCAATTGCTGTGGCGTTTTCCCTTCCGAGGATATCGGTTCGCCAATCACCATATCGATGGTGCCAGGATATTTGATCCAGCTGCGCCGTGGCCAAAAATATCCGGCGTTGTGACTCACCGGTATCAGGGGCACACCTGCTTCAATTGCGAGTAATGCACCGCTGGCGCCGTAACGTCGTTCCGTTCCAATTGGAACCCGTGTGCCTTCGGGAAAAATCATCACGAAATAGCCGTTGGCCAGGCGTTGCTTTCCCTGCTCAATCACCTGTCCGACCGCCCTCCTGCCGGCTCCGCGATCAATGGCGATAGCGTTGAGTGCCGCCACGCCGGTACCAACAAAGGGAATCCACTTGATTTCTTTTTTCAACACCCAGCTCTGTTCGGGAAATACCAGGAGTTCGGCCAGTGTTTCCCATGCCGAAGAGTGCTTCAGGTAAACCACCGCACCGCCCTGGGGAATGTTTTCGGCGCCGGTCACCCGGTAGTCGAGTTTGCACAGGCGTTTAAGCATGCGCATGACCAGGCGCACCCAACTTACGGCGAGCAGATACCCTTTGTGCCTACCCTTGAACGGAACAAGAAGAGTAATCAGGAACGCATACCAGAATACCGTCAGCGCCATCAGTGTGGTGAACAAAAGCGAGCGAGGGAAATACAACAAGTACTTCATCTCAGTATTCACTGATCAAGGCATCTGCCGCCTGTTCCAGGTCCTCAAATACTTCTTCCACCGGGGCGCCCGAGGCGAGAGTTTTCTTGCCGTTACCGGTAAGCACAAGTATTGGTCGCGCGCCGACTGAGCGTGCTGCGTCCAAGTCTCTGGCGGAGTCTCCAATGACCGGCACATCCCGCATGCTTATCTGCCGGTCGTTGGCAATTTGCTGCAGCAAACCGGGCCGTGGTTTACGACACTCGCAGTCCTCGTCCGGACGATGCGGGCAAAAATAAATTGCCGATATGTCGCCGCCGTGATGACGCACTTCACGCAGCATTTTTTCGTGTATCGACGCCAACGCATCGGCGTCAAATAAACCACGTCCGAGACCGGACTGGTTGCTGGCGACAATCACAGTGAATCCGGCACGGGCAAGTTTTGCGATGGCCTCAAGACTGTGTGGCAACGCCACCCACTCCGAAGCGGACTTGATGTATTCCGGTGAGTCAGCGTTGATTACGCCGTCCCTGTCCAGGATCACCAGTTTCGTCATTCGCCTGCCTTCAACAAGGACAGGTCAGCGATGAACAAGAACAGCGTCTGCATGGTTCCCAACAAGGCCAGGCGATTTCCCCTGAGCGCCGAATCCGGATCCATTACCATGACCTTGTCAAAAAAAGCGTCTATAGGAACACGCAGAGCGGCCAGTGCGGTCAGCGCTTCGGTATACCGGCGTGCGCTTAGCAGAGGCTTGACCTGCGCCCCCAGTGATTCGAGTCCCTGGAAAAGAAGCCGCTCTTCTTCCAGCTGGAAAAGACCTTGATCCACCGTGTTGGAAACCGGACCTTCTGACTTGCGCAAGATGTTGCTAACCCGCTTGTTCGCAGCGGCGAGACTCTGCGCTTCGGCCATAGCACTAAATGCACGCACTGCACCCAGTCGCTGGTGAAAGTCCAACGGACTTTCCGGTTGCCTCGCAAGCACAGCCTCGAACATATCTGAGGTGATTCCGCTGCCGGACTCCTCAAGGTAATAGGCTCTAAGTCGCTCCATGGCGTATTGGTACACATCTGCCGCCAATGCACCATCAAGTTTTTCAAGGGGCTGCAATGACAGCGCTTTCTCAATGGCGTGCTGCAAGTTCAGATCCAGTTCGCACTCAATGATGATACGCATTAAACCCAGTGCACCACGCCGTAAACCGAAAGGATCCCGACTGCCGCTGGGTTTTTGGCCAATGGCAAAAATACCGCACAGGGTATCCAGCTTGTCAGCGATAGCCAGCACCTGGCCTACTGCCCCCGAAGGCAATGCGTCTCCTGCAAAACGCGGCAAGTATTGCTCTTCCATGGCGGCACAAACCTGCGCTTCCTCACCATCGGCTTCCGCATAGTAGCGGCCCATCGTGCCCTGCAATTCAGGAAATTCCCCGACCATGTTGGTGGCCAGATCACATTTGCCAAGCAGCGCCGCTCGCGTGACCAGATCCTGGTCCACGCCAAGTTCCCCGGCTATTGCTTTACCGAGTTCTGCCACCCGGAGGCTCTTCTCGCCAATGCTTCCCAGTTTGTGCTGAAACACGATGTTGTCCAGACCTGACTGCCGGTCTGCCAGGCTATGCTGCCTGTCAGTGGTCCAGAAAAAATCTGCATCCGCCAGGCGCGGCCGAACCACGCGCTCATTACCCTCGACGACCTGGTTGGGCTCGCGGCTTTGCAGATTGCTTATAGCAATGAATTGGGGCAACAACGTGCCGTCAGATTTCTGCAATGGAAAATAACGTTGATGTTCCTGCAAGGTGGCAATCAACACTTCTCTTGGTAACGCCAGGAAACGCTCGTCAATTTTTCCTCGCAATGACACCGGCCATTCCACCAGTGCGCTGACCTCGTCAAGCAATGCATCATCAAACACAGCCGTTGCGCCCACGGCGTTGGACTCTTCGGCAACCAACTCTTCAATGCGTGAACGACGCTGATCAAAGCTGGCAATCAAATGCCCGTCTTTTTCCAGTCGCGCAGGATACTCATCAACATGGGTCAGGGAAATCGTGCCGGTGCTGTGGAAGCGGTGTCCACGGGTCAGGCGATCCGAATTGACGCTGAGTATTCGGGCGGGAATCACATCACCGCCCAGCATCATCACAATCCAGTGAACCGGACGTACGAATTCCGCGTCGCCGTCACCCCAGCGCATGCGCTTGGGTATCGGTAATGCATCAAGTGACGCTTGCACAATTTGTGGCAATAGAGTCTCGGCATCCTGTCCTTTCTCTACACCGTGATAGACAAGCCACGCTCCCTTGGGAGAATCCTCTTGCTCCAGGTCTTGCACATCCACGCCGCATTTTTCGGCGAAAGAGGTGGCGGCGCGACTTGGATTTCCCTCAGCATCAAAAGCGACTTTGACCGGCGGCCCTTTCAGGGTGATGCGCTTGTCTTCCTGGTGCTGTTGCATTGCCAGCACTTTTACCGCCAACCTGCGCGGTGTCGCGTAGGCGATAATTTCACCGTGGGCCAACGGCGCCTGCTCCAGGCCTTTCTTGATGCCCGAGGTGAACGCGGCCGACAGCGCGCGTAAGGCCTTGGGCGGAAGTTCCTCGGTGCCAATTTCGACCAGGAAATTGCTGCGATTCATGCCTGCATCACTCATGGCCGCTCTCCCCCCGGCTTGCGCCAAGCATGGGGAAGCCCAGTGCCTCGCGGCGCTGGTAATAGGCCTCGGCTACCGCCTTGGCCATTTCCCTGACACGCAAAATAAATCGCTGCCGCTCGGTAACCGAAATTGCGTGCCGGGCGTCCAGCAGGTTAAAGGCATGTGACGCCTCCAGCACCCGCTCGTAGGCCGGCAGGGGAAGCTGATCTTCGATCAGTGAGTGACACAGCTTCTCGCAATGGTCGAAGTGCCCGAACAGGTACTCCACCGGTGCTTTTTCAAAATTGTAGGTAGACTGCTCGACCTCGTTCTGGTGGAACACATCGCCGTAGGTCACCACGCCCTGGGGACCCTCGGTCCAAACCAGGTCGAAAACGCTCTCTTTCGACTGCAGGTACATGGCAATGCGCTCGAGACCGTAGGTGATCTCGCCAGTCACAGGCCGGCAGTCCAGCCCGCCAACTTGCTGAAAATAGGTGAACTGGGTGACTTCCATACCGTTCAGCCAGACTTCCCAGCCCAGTCCCCACGCACCCAGGGTCGGCGATTCCCAGTTGTCTTCAACAAAACGAATGTCATGCACCAGGGGATCCAGCCCAAGGGTCTTGAGCGAATCAAGGTACAGGTCCTGGATATTATCCGGCGAGGGCTTCATGACCACCTGGAACTGGTAGTAGTGCTGCAGCCGGAAGGGGTTGTCGCCATAACGACCGTCGGTAGGCCGGCGACTGGGCTGCACGTAGGCGGCGTTCCAGGGCTCGGGACCCAGGGCTCTTAAGAAGGTGGCGGCATGAAAGGTGCCCGCGCCCATCTCCATGTCATAGGGCTGTATCAATACACAGCCGTGACCTGCCCAGAATTGCTGGAGGGCAAGTATCAGTTCCTGGAAAGTCCGGGGTTTTTGCTTGGCAACGTCCACAAATTCAATCCGCTTGAGTGCAAACCCGCAATTATACTGGTGGGGAGCAAACCCAGTACAGGATCCTGTGGAGATGGCTGGGCCAAAATAGTGCGTGACGCCCCGCACCTTGCACCAAAGCGGTGCATCTCCAGCGCACGCCGGCGGACGAAAAGAGCTATAATTACTGACAGCTTGCCGTGTACCAAGCTGGCACGCTTCGTGCAAACCCAAAGAGAATTAATTTTCCGTCCCAATCCGGGGCGGGTCGTGACATGGCTAGAATCCAAGGAGACCACCCCATGAGCGCCGCTGACGTTCTGAAACTGATCAAAGAGAAAGAAATCCAGTTTGTCGACCTACGGTTCACCGATACCAAGGGCAAGGAGCAGCATGTCACCGTGCC
>JBFFTZ010000013.1:0-16163 GCA_041571575.1 Gammaproteobacteria bacterium
GTTCCACGCGCCACATCCGGAGCACTGACCGGACCACTTGTTGTGATCTGTATCGCAATCGCTGCAGCGAAATACTGTCTTGGGTTTCTTTGCGCCGGTGGCCATGTCTGCTTGTCTTGTAGTGGTTATTGAATCGTTAGTTCGTAGCTGCCAGTTTGCGGTACCAGCCTACCTCGACAGCGGGTTTCGGGTCGACCGTCACAACCAGGGCGATCGCCCGGTAATGGCCTGCCGTGCGTTTTTAGGAGGCGTTCCGCAACTGGATGCGGACGGTCTTCACCGCGTTTTCCGCGGTCTGCAGTACGGTTAAATCGAATTCCTTAATGCCCAGCTGAATTCCCGGTTCCGGGATATCACCCAGGGCCTCCACCACCAGGCCATTCAGGGTCTTGGGTCCATCGGTGGGCAGGTCCCAGTTCATGGACCGATTAAGGTCCCGAAGGTTGGCAGAGCCTGCGACCACGAAACTGCCGTCTGGCTCCGCGTGTACGTCCGGATTAATGGCTCCCGGCGCGGAAGTGAATTCGCCAACAATTTCTTCAAGAATATCTGCCAGGGTGACCAGTCCCTGGATGTCGCCATACTCATCTACCACCACGCCAAATCGCCTGCTCTGGCGCTGGAAGTTCAATAACTGGGTGTTCAGCGGTGTGCCTTCTGGAACGAAATAGGCGTCGCGGGCGGAATTTTCCAGGGCCTCAGGTGTGAGTCTCTGGTGAGCCAGATCGCTGATTACCTTGCGCAGGTGAATGATGCCCAGGATGTTGTCCAGGCTGTCGCGGTAAAGGGGTAGCCGTGTGTGCTGGCTGGTCTGAATTTGACGCAGCACCTCATCCCACTCGTCATTCAGGTCGATACCCTGGATGTCGGAGCGTGGCACCATCACGTCATCCACGGTGATGTTTTCCAGGTCCAGGATGCTCAGCAGCATGCGCTGGTGCTTCCTGGGAATCAAAGAGCCTGCCTCGGCCACGACTGTTCGAAGTTCTTCCCTGCTCAGGGCGTCGCTGGAGGCATTTCTCGCCGAAAGTCCCAGCGTGTAGAGCAACATGTGGGTGACGCCGTTAAGCAGCCAGACCACGGGGCCGAGTATTTTGAGCAGGGGGTAGTAAACGTATGATGAGGGAAAGGCGATGCTCTCGGGGTGCAGGGCGGCGATGGTCTTGGGCGTGACCTCGGCAAAAATCAGTAGCACAACCGTCAGTATCAGGGCGCCCGCCGCAATGCCTGAGTCACCGGCGATGCGCATGCTTATTATTGTGGTTAAAGATGCCGCGAGAATGTTAACCAGGTTATTACCCAGCAGTATCAGCCCGATCAGCTTGTCTGGTCTGCGTAACAGGTGGTCGGCAATTTTTGCGCCGCGATGTCCTGCCCTGGCCTTATGTCTCAGCCGATAGCGGTTCAGGCTCATCAAGGCGGTTTCCGAGCTTGAAAAGAAAGCGGAAAGCAGCAGCAGCAGGAAAAGAATGCCGAAAAGCAGTGAGGTCGAAGGGCTATCGTCCAATGGGGTTTACGTCATTCCGTGGCAGAAGTTATTAAAAATACTGAAGGTGCCTTAGAAACCTGTCAAGGCTCCGGCCAGCTGCCATTGGCGCTCCAGCAGGGTTTCCAACACTAATTTGGTGCCGAAATACGCCATGGCCAGGAAGACAAATCCAGCCAATGCCATGTAAACCGCTTTCTTGCCTCGCCAGCCCCGGCGCCAGCGACCAATCAGCAAGACCGCGAAAATCAGCCAGGCGATTACGGACAGAATCGTCTTGTGGGCCAGGTGCTGGGCCAACATGTTGTCGACGAAAAGCAATCCACTGAACAGGCTTAGGGTGAGAAGGACGAAGCCCACAGTCAGGATAGAGAACAGAATCTGCTCCATGCCTTCCAGGGATGGCAGCATGAGCAGCCAGCCGCTGGGTTTGCGATTACGCAGGCGAGCGTCTTGCAAGGCTATCGCGGCGGCCATCAGGGCGCCGATACCCAGCAGGGAGTAGGCGGTAATGGAAATCAGAATATGGCTGGTTAATTGCCAGCTCAGATCGGTCGTGACCGGTTCGGCCAGTGGCAGGTAGCTGGCTGCGATGCCAAGGATGGTGATGCTCAGCAGCATGCTGGCCAGACCGACCATTCGAACCCGTGGGCTCAGAAACAAAGCGATCCAGGCGGTCAGCCAGCCAAGCATTGAAGTCACGTTGGTGACCCCCAGGGCGAGGCCTCCCTCAACGTGTATGGCTTGGTACAGCCAGTATCCTTGAGCGGCGACGCCCAAGGCCAAAAGCAAGGATCCGAGACGGTGTTGCGCCGTTCCGGTCGTACTCGTTAGGGCCGACTTTCCGAGCAGGAGCATGGCTCCTACGTAGAGCAAAAGAACTGTGATTCGTAACACAGAAATGGTTTCCGCTATGACTTAGCTTGGTTCTCGAAATCTTCGCACATGGCGAGGCATAAGAGAAGTCCGCGTATACACGGATACAAATGGTGCTTATAGCGGGTTTGATGTTGGGGAAACCAAGGTTCAATGCAGGTACGAATTCTCGGATGCAGCGGGGGCATAGGCGCAGGCCTTAAAACCACCTCATTTTTGTTGGACGACGATGTGCTCATCGACGCCGGAACTGGTGTGGGTGACTTGTCCCTGGAAGAGTTACGCCGGCTGCGCCACGTCTTCCTGACCCATTCTCACCTGGACCATGTTGTTGGCCTGCCGCTGTTCATAGACGCGGCGTTCGAGGCCTATCTGGAAAATCCCCTCCAGGTGCATGGCTCCTCTGACACCATCAAGGCTCTGCAGACCCACCTCTTTAATGACGTGATGTGGCCTGACTTCTCGGTCTTGCCCAATGCCGAGGAAGCGGTTATGCGCTTCATGCCGCTGTCGGCGGGTGATGTGCTGGACCTGGGGTCGCGAAAAATGACCGCCGTGGAAGTGAAGCATTCCGTACCCACCCTGGGATTTTGCGTGGAAGCGGAAGGGAAGGTGCTGGCGTTCAGTGCGGATACCACGAACAACCAGACTCTGTGGCCGGTTCTGAATCGATATAAAAATATCGATGTGCTGGTAATCGAAGTGTCGTTTCCCAACCGCCAGGCCGATCTTGCGCAAAAATCAGGACATTACTGTCCACGTACCTTTGCCCAGGACATGGCCAAGCTTAATCACAATCCTGCCATTTGGCTTACCGCCATGAAGCCGGGCGAGGAAGAGTTGATCATGGAAGAAGTGCGCGCGGAGCTACCTGATCGACAGGTGCACCGTCTCGAATCCGGGGTGGTATTCTACCTGTAGCCCGGCGTTTCCAAGCCAGGGCTGGCAGTCTTTTCGGGAACCTTCTTTTAGCTGGACCCCGGGTCTGACTTTGCCCTGTACGCACTGTCTATCTTAAGATGCGCCCTCTCCGGGTACGGCATGCACCAGCAAGTATTAACCAGATATGTTTGATCAATTAACAGAGAGACTCTCTTCGGCGGTAGGCGCCTTGCGCGGCAAGGGCCGAATTTCCGAGGACAATATCAAGGATGCCCTGCGCCAGGTGCGGATGGCGCTGCTTGAGGCTGACGTTGCCTTGCCTGTGGTGAAAGCCTTTATAGAGCAGGTTCGTGAAAAGGCAGTAGGCGAAGAGGTTCTGCGCAGCCTTACCCCCGGCCAGGCGCTGATCAAGATTGTTCATGCTGAACTGGTCGCCCTTATGGGTGGGGGCGACAGTGAGTTGAATCTCCGCTCACAGCCGCCGGTAGTAATTTTGCTGGCCGGTTTGCAGGGCGCGGGTAAAACGACCAGTGCCGCCAAGCTCGCACGCTTTTTGATTGAGCGGGACAAGAAGAAAGTCTTGCTGGCCAGCGCCGACGTTTATCGGCCGGCCGCTATCCTGCAGCTGCAGCGACTTGCCGAGCAGGTCGGCGCGGGATTCATGCCCAGCGAGGCAAGCGAGGATCCACGGCTTATTGCCGCCCGCGCCCTGGAAGAAGGGCGTCGGTCCCTGGCTGATGTGGTGATCCTGGATACCGCCGGCCGCCTGCACATTGATGAGGAAATGATGGGGGAGATCAAACTCCTTCACCAGGCAGTCTCGCCAACCGAAACCTTGTTTGTGGTGGACAGCATGGCCGGCCAGGACGCGGTCAACGCGGCCAGGGCATTTTCAGAGGCCTTGCCCCTTAGCGGCGTGATCCTGACCAAGACCGATGGAGACGCGCGAGGTGGTGCGGCCCTCTCGGTACGCCATATTACCGGGGCGCCGATCAAGTTCCTGGGGGTGGGGGAGAAGACCGATGCCCTGGAGCGCTTTCACGCGGACCGTGTGGCCTCGCGGATCCTGGGCATGGGTGACGTGCTCACCCTGGTGGAGGAAGTTGAGCGAAATGTTGATCGGGACCAGGCCGAAAAATTGGCTAGAAAGGTCCAAAAGGGCAAGGGCCTGGACCTTACTGACTTGCGCGAGCAGCTTCAGCAGATGATCAATATGGGCGGATTGGCGGCGCTGATGGATAAGCTGCCCATGGGTGGAAAACTGCCCCAGGGGGTTTCCCAACAGGCTGGAGACCAGCAACTTGCCCGACAGATTGCGATCATCAATTCCATGACCCCACAGGAAAGAAAGCTTCCTGCGGTCATCAACGGATCCCGCAAGCGCCGGATCGCGGTGGGGTCAGGGGTGCAGATCCAGGATGTAAATCGTCTGCTAAAACAGTACAAGCAGATGCAAAAGATGATGAAAAACAAGAAGTTATTTCGGCAGCTGTCATCCATGGGCAAGGGTGGCTTCAGGGGCAAGCCCTGAGTCCCGCTTTTGCCGAGGGTTTTGCGGATTTACGGCCCGGATCCCGCCCAGGGCGGAGATATACTGGTCCAGATCACATAATCGCCGGTATCCCGTAAAATCCCGGTTTCTGTAGGGTCTCAGGGAGGTTTTGAGGTTCGAGGGGTAGGGCAAGTTGGACCGTGTCTGGTTTTCTTGCCTACAAGCCTCGGAAAAGCCTTCCAATTTTCTCTAAAAGCTTTAAAATGCTCGGTTTACTGCGGCCCCCCGCCGGAAAGCGGAGGGCCGGTTTATTTCAGCTGAAGCATTTCAAAAGCTCAATAGCGGGTATACAAACAGATGGTAAGTATTCGTCTTTCGCGCGGTGGTGCGAAAAAGCGGCCTTTCTACCACTTCGTGGTAACTGACAGCCGTAATCGCCGTGACGGCCGTTACATCGAAAAAATTGGTTATTTCAATCCGGTTGCCAAGGGCAAAGAAATTCGCCTGCACATGGAAATAGATCGGTTCGAGCACTGGGTCGGCCAGGGCGCACAGCCCAGCGATCGCGTAGCTGCTCTGATCAAGGAATTCCGCAAGCAGGCTGCTGCCTGATAACTGTGGACGGAAATGACTGGGTGCAGCTGGGCAAGATTACCGGGCTGTACGGAGTCAAGGGCTGGGTAAAGGTTTTTGCCTATACCGACCCCAGGGATAACATCCTCCACTATCGGCGCTGGTTCCTGGTGTTAAACGGGAAGCGCACCGAAGTTAAGCTGGAATCAGGGCGGGTACACGGTAAGGGTATCGTCGTGCTGATACAGGGTGTGGAAGACCGTGATGGCGCTGCGCAATGGCTTGGTGCGGAAATTGAAATTCCGCGATCAGACATGCCGCCAAGTGAGGACGGAAGCTGGTACTGGATGGATTTGATCGGCTTGCAGGTTGTAAATCTGCAGGGCGTGGTCCTCGGCGAGGTTTCCAGTCTTATGGAGACTGGCGCCAACGATGTCTTGATTATCAAGGGGGACCGGGAGAGGCTGGTTCCTTTTGTACTGGATCAGTACGTTAAACGGGTCGACCTGGAAGCCAAGTTGATTGAGGTGGATTGGGACCCGGAATTTTGACGCGGGTGCCATGCACATAGAAGTTGTTTCATTGTTCCCCGAGCTGGTCGAGGCTGGCGTGAGTTACGGGGTGATTGGTCGGGCGATGCAGCGCGGCCTCACATCGATGGGTACAGTGAATCCGAGAGAATTTGCCGATGACCGGCACCGCACCGTGGACGACCGTCCATATGGAGGCGGACCGGGCATGGTGATGAAGGTAGAACCGCTGCGCCGGGCCATAGCCCGGGCGCGTGAGAAAGCTCCCGAGGGAGCCCCGGTTATCTACCTGAGCGCCCAGGGTGAGGTGTTTAACCAGGCCCGGGCAGAAGAATTGGCCAGCTTGCCGGGTATGATCCTGGTGGCCGGCCGCTACGAGGGCGTTGATGAACGCGTCATCGAGCAGGAGATGGACGAGGAGTTGTCCATAGGTGATTTCGTTCTCAGTGGGGGCGAGTTGCCGGCTCTGGTGGTGATTGATTCGGTACTTCGGCTGTTGCCGGGTGTACTGGGCGACGAGGACTCGGCCGCCCAGGACTCCTTCAGCACCGGCTTGCTGGATTGTCCGCACTACACGCGGCCTGAGGAGGTTGATGGAGTGCGGGTGCCCGAGGTGCTGCTTGGCGGTAACCACGAGCAAATCAGGCGGTGGAGGCTCAAGCAGTCGCTTGGGCGGACATGGCTGAGACGGCCTGAGCTGCTGGCTGTCTTGAAGTTAGATGATGAGCAGCAGGAATTATTGAGTGAGTTTATCGCCGAAAGAGGCGGGGAACTTTAGTTTTGGTTTGAGACCGGCGTGAGCGGGATGTCGACATGAGCAACATAATCGAGCAACTTGAAAAAGAACAGATGGATCGTGAGATCCCTGAATTTGGACCCGGCGATACCGTCGTGGTGCAGGTTAAAGTGGTAGAAGGTACCCGTGAACGTCTGCAGGCTTACGAAGGCGTGGTCATCGCCAAGCGTAACCGCGGCCTGAATAGCGCCTTCACAGTGCGGAAGATGTCCCATGGCGAGGGTGTGGAGCGTGTGTTCCAGACTTACAGCAAGGTCATTGAATCGATCACCGTGAAGCGTCGTGGTGACGTCCGTCGTGCCAAGCTTTACTACCTGCGCGAGCGCACGGGTAAGGCCGCCAGGATTAAAGAGAAAATCTAACACGGGTGAGAATCCGGGTTACTGGAAACGGCAAGTGCGGGTGCTAACCCATGCGCACTTGCCTTTTTCATTTGGGCGCTTCGCTTTTTCCTGAATCGAGTGAACCTTCTGCCCCGAAAGCACTCAAAATATTTCGCCTCCCTGGTTGGCTGATTCAGAGTAAAATCGGATGCGCATGAAAAAAACTAGTTCCAAATTTCCTTTGCCAGCTCTTTTGGCGTTGCTGATCCTGCAATCTGGCTGCGCAATCGTGATGGACAGGGTGACCGGCAAAATGGCCGGTAATCTTTCCAGTGCGATCCTGAACCAGGAAGACCCCGAGACAGTGCGCGATGGCGCGCCAGCCTATCTGTTGTTGATGGACAGCATGATCGAAGGCAATCCAGAAAGTGCGTCCGCGCTGGGTTCCGCCGCCAATCTCTACGCGGCTTACGGCGCCGTTTTTGTCGAAGACCCGGAGCGTGCCAAGCGGCTCACTCGCCGTGCACGTGAGTACGGTCTCAGAGCCATGTGCGTGGTGCATGTGCCGGCGTGTGGCTGGGCTGAAATGGACTTCGCCAGTTTCGATGCGGATCTGGCGACGTTAACGGCTGATGAGTTGCCGGAATTGTACAGTTTTACTGTCAGTAGCCTGGCCTATACCCGGGCCAATAGCGACGACTGGGGCGTTCTGGCAGAGCTTCCCAAGGTGGAGTCGGCCTTGAATCGCCTTTATCAGCTGGATTCCAACTACCAAAGCGGTGCAATCCACCTGTACCTGGGAATTCTCAACACCATCCGCCCGCCCGCCCTGGGTGGCAAACCGGAAGTAGGAAGAGAGCACTTCGAGAGGGCGATAGAGTTGTCCGGTGGCAAGGACCTGTCGGTGAAAGTGGAATTCGCGCGCAGTTACGCCCGCCTGGTATACGATCGCGAACTCCATGACAGCCTGCTCACAGACGTGATTGAGTCAGACCCTGTACAGCCGGGTCTAACCTTGTTCAATACGCTTGCCCAGAGGCAGGCCGAGACATTACTGGAGACTGCGGATGATTATTTCTAGGACCCGAAGCGGGATTTTGTCGATGGTGTCTGCCATTGTACTGGCCCTGCTCGTCGCGCCTTCTGCCCAGGCTCTGGATCTTAAGATTGCCACCATCGCTCCCGAGGGCACTGCCTGGATGAAGCAGATGCGTGATGGCAGCAAAGAGATAAAGGAAAGAACCGAAGGCCGTGTGAACTTCAAGTTCTTCGGCGGCGGCGTCATGGGCAACGACAAAAAGGTGATGCGCAAGATTCGCATTGGCCAGTTGCATGGCGGCATGTTTACGCCTACCTCGGTAGCAGACGTTTATCCGAATATGCAGCTATTCGGCATGCCCCTGGTATTCAGTTCCATGGGTGAAGTCGAGTACGTCCGGGAACGCATGGATAGCGTGCTGATAGCGGGCCTTGAGGAGGCCGGGCTGGTGAGCTTCGGCTTCTCAGACGGTGGATTTGCACGGGTGCTGTCTAACACACCGGTCACCTCGGTTGAGTCTCTGAAGGGGCGCAAGGTCTGGGTTCCCGAGGGTGACCTGATTACTTACAACACCATGTCGGCACTGGGATTGTCGCCGGTAACCCTCTCGGTAACCGACGTGATGACGGGCCTGCAGACCGGGCTGGTTGATATTGTGGCGTCCTCGCCGGTGGGCGCAGTGGTGATGCAATGGCACACCAAGGTCAAGTACATGACCGATTTCCCGTTAGCCTACCTGATGGGATTCATGGTGGTTGACAAGAAGTACTTCGACAAGCTTTCCGAAGCCGATCAGCAGGTCGTCCGCGAGGTCTTCGGCAAGGTTTACGCTGAATTTGATCGTCAGAACAAGCTGGATGACCGCGCGGCCTTCAAGGCCCTGGTGGACTCGGGAATTGAGATTGTCCGTCCTGACGAAGAACAAATCGAAAACTGGCGCGCCCTGGTTGGCGCAAGCAATCTTGAAATGGCGGATCGAGGTGTGATCTCCAGAGAACTTCTGGACAAGATGCTGGGTTACATTGACGAATATCGTCAAAGCCAGGCGGGGGCAAACTAGGCGGTGGCTGAGCAACAGTCAGGTATCATCGCCCGACTGGATCGCCTTGGGCGACTGGTCGAAAACAGCATGTTGGTGCTGTTGCTTACCAGCATGATCTTGCTTGCGTCCTCGCAAATAATTCTCCGTAATTTCTTTGACAGTGGCTTCGTCTGGGCAGACGAGGTGTTACGTATTTTGTTGCTATGGACAGCCATGTTTGGTGCGGTCGCTGCCAGTCGGCAAAATCGCCAGATTGCCATTGATGTGTTGTCACGGTTCCTCCCGGGTCGCTGGAACAGCCTTGCCATGACCCTCGTGCAGTTTTTTACTGCAGGCGTGTCTGGCCTGATCGCCTGGCATTCCTATCGCTTTGTGAATGATTCACGGATTTACGAAGACCTGTTGATGGGTGATTGGCCTGCCTGGATATTCCAGTCGGTTATCCCCCTGGGCTTCGCCCTGATCGCCTATCGCTACCTGGTGTTCGGATTGGCCAGTGCGTCCAGGGTGATTCGTGGGGAAGGGGCGATAGCATGATTATCGTCAGCCTTTTACTGATCTTGCTGGCGCTGCTGGGAGCGCCGTTGTTCGCGGTGATAGCCGCCAGCGCCATGTGGGGCTTCGCCAACACCGATGTGGACTTGTCGGTCATGGGTATCGAGATTTTCGGCCTTGCAGAAGTCCCGATTCTGTTGGCCATCCCGTTATTCACCTTCGCTGGTTACCTGATCAGCGAAAGCGGTGCCCCGCGGCGCCTGGTACGCATTTCCAACGCGCTGCTTGGCTGGCTGCCCGGAGGCCTGGCTATGATCTCCCTGGCGGCCTGCGCGTTGTTTACCGCATTCACCGGCGCTTCGGGCGTAACGATCATTGCGTTGGGTGCTCTGTTGTATCCGGCCCTTAAAGAAGCGGGCTACAAGGAGTCGTTTAACCTGGGGCTGGTCACTTCCGCCGGCAGCCTGGGTTTGTTGTTTGCGCCTTCCTTGCCCTTGATTCTTTATGGGGTGGTCGCCGAAGTGTCGATCGACAGCTTGTTCCTCGGGGGTATATTGCCGGGCACTCTCATGGTGGTGATGCTGGCCGCCTACAGCTTTTGGGTGAATCGCCACAACCGGGCCGAGCCAGGCAAGTTTTCCTGGACCGAAGTGCGTGATTCCCTGTGGGAGGCCAAGTGGGAATTGCCCCTGCCGGTGGTGGTGCTGGGTGGCATCTACGGTGGTGTATTCGCGGTATCCGAGGCGGCCGCGGTCACGGCATTGTATGTTCTGATCATTGATGTATTGATCATGCGAGAGGTATCCCTGAGACAGTTGCCGAGGATCATGCAGGAGTCCATGGTCCTGGTAGGTGGCATCCTGATTATTCTCGCGGTCTCCCTGGCCTCGACCAACTACATGATTGATTCCGGAGTGCCGGACAAGTTGTTCGCCATGGTCGAGGCCCTGGTCGATACCCGTTTCGGATTTATGGTGGCGTTGCTGATTTTCCTGCTGGTTCTGGGTGCCATCCTGGATATCTTCTCTGCCATCGTGCTGGTCGTGCCGTTGATTCTTCCGGTGGCCCAGGGCTTTGGTATGAACCCGGTTCACCTGGGCATCGTTTTCCTGGCTGCCATGCAGCTTGGGTATCTGACGCCGCCAGTGGGGCTGAACCTGTTTATTGCGAGTTTCAGGTTCGAGAAATCCATTACCAGTATTTACGTGGCCACCTTGCCATTCCTGCTGATCCTGGCGGTGTCCGTGGTTATTATCGCTTTCTGGCCAGAGTTGACCCTGTATTTCCTGCGAGATTAAGGCATGGCTTGAATCTTGGCTGATTAATCCGGTGATCGTAGACGATGAACTTTATGGGAAAATTCTTAGTTGTTGCGCTGTCCATGCTGTTTTTCAGTGCATGCGGCAACACGGTGGCTCGGGTTCCCGAATTAATTCTGCCCCAGGGGTTTTTTGCCGAGGTCTACGTGGAGAACATTCCCAACGCCCGCTCTATGGTGATGGGCGACAAGGGGACTTTGTTCGTTGCGAGCAAGAATGAGGGCAAGGTCTACGCGGTCAAGGGCGTGGGCAGCGACACGCGAACAGTAGTGGAAATTGCCCGCGGATTAAATTTGCCGAATGGCGTGGCATTTCGTGACGGCAATCTCTATGTTGCGGCGGTAAGCCAGGTGATGCGCTATCCAGGTATTGAAGACTCCCTGGAGTCGCCTCCCGAGCCGGTGATGGTGGCGAATGATTATCCCAGTGACAGACATCATGGCTGGCGATACATCGCCTTCGGTCCGGATGGCAAACTGTATGTGCCCATTGGCGCTCCATGTAACGTTTGCGATGAAGAAGGCTATGCTGTCATAACGCGTATGAATCCTGATGGTAGCGATCGGGAGATTGTTGCCCGGGGTGTGCGCAATACAGTGGGCTTTACCTGGCACCCTGAAAGCGGAGACTTGTGGTTCACTGATAACGGTCGTGACTGGATGGGCGATGACATGCCGCCCTGTGAGCTTAACCACGTAACCGGTCCCGACATGCACTTTGGTTTCCCTTACTGCCACGGTAACGGCATCAGTGATCCGGATTTCGGCGAGGGCCATGATTGCAGTAATTACACACCACCTGCACAGGCCCTGGGCGCCCATGTCGCCCCGCTGGGCGTGAAGTTTTATACCGGCAGTATGTTCCCCGAGGAATATCGCATGCAGGCCTTTATCGCTGAGCACGGGTCGTGGAATCGCAGCGAGAAAAGTGGCTACCGGGTGAGTATGGTGCGTATGCAAAATGGTAAGCCCGTGGGCTATCAATCTTTTATTGAAGGCTGGCTAAAAGACGACGCGGTCAGCGGCAGGCCGGTGGATTTACTTGTTCTGGAGGATGGCTCCATGCTCGTCAGCGATGACCAGGCGGGGAGAATCTGGCGGATTAGTTACACGGCAGAGTAAGTTTGAGGTAAACGGCCTGCACGATTGGGCCTTGCTGATTTTATGGATGATAGAAACTATGCGTAGAAAATCAATTTTCGCCAAGGTCTTTATGGTTTTCTGGAATACCCTGGATGGGGCCAGGAAAATAATGCATCTGCTGCTCCTGTCAGCCTTTTTCCTGATTCTGCTGGCCGGCCTGGCACCCAAGGTTTATCAGGTTCCGGATGGGGTGGCCCTGGTCCTTGCGCCTGCCGGGGCCCTGGTGGAGCAGATAGAAGGTGACCCGCTGGACCGGGCGCTGGAGGAGGCCACGGGAGGCGCCTCGGTGCAGACCCAGATGCGTGACCTGGTGACAGCGATAAAGCGCGCCAAGGACGATTCTCGAATTGAGGCGATGGTTCTGGACCTGGATGGTATGGGTGGAGCCGGATTGTCAAAGTTGCAGGAATTGGGACAGGTTATAGACGAGTTCAAGACCAGCGGTAAGCCGGTCCTGGCCATGGCGAGCGCCTACGGCAAGGAGAGCTACTACCTGGCTGCCCATGCGGACGATGTCTATATGCATCCCATGGGAATGGTGATTCTTGATGGCTATGCGCGTTACCGGATGTTCTACAAGGACGCCCTGGACAAGCTCTCTATCGACTGGAATGTTTTCCGTGCAGGCGCCTACAAGTCCTATGCCGAGCCTTTCATGCGCAATGACATGTCAGATGAAGACCGGGCGTCCAGCAAGGAATGGCTGGACGGTCTTTGGGGGTCCTACCGCCAGGGTGTGGTCGAAGCACGCGGTATCAGCATGGAAGACCTTGATGGTTACGTGAACGACTATGTTCCGAGACTTACTGCAGTCAAGGGAGACACTGCCAAGGTGGCGCTTGAGGGCAAGATGGTAGATGGGCTGATGTCCCGCATCGAGTTTTCCGATCACATGAAAGAGATTGTCGGCGTTGATGATGAAGACGAGAGCTTCAAACAAATTCATTTCCTTGATTACCTGGACGCGTTGAATGGCACAGAGAAGGTTGGCCACGGCAAAGACCAGGTCGCGGTCATTGTCGCCAGTGGCAGCATCGTTGGTGGCGAGCAGCCCCCCGGCACGATCGGATCTGATTCCACATCGCGACTGATTCGCCGCGCAGCCGAGGACGAGAAGGTCAAGGCCGTAGTGCTGCGTGTGGACAGCGGTGGCGGAAGCGCCCTGGCTTCGGAATTTATCAGGGAAGAACTTCTGCGTTTGCAAGACACGGGCAAGCCGCTGGTGGTTTCCATGGGCAGCGTTGCTGCCTCGGGTGGCTACTGGATATCCATGTCGGCCGATGAAATATGGGCCAGCCCCAATACCATTACCGGATCCATAGGCGTCATTGCGATGTTCCCGTCGATCCCGCGTGCGCTGGCCAGGCTCGGATTGAACGTGGACGGCGTTGGAACGGCTCCTCTAAGCGGTAATTTCCGTATTGATCGTCCCCTGTCTGATGATGTGAAGACGATTATCCAGGCTATCGTGGACAGTGGTTACGAGGACTTCATTACCAAGGTTGCCGAGGCCAGGGAAATGGAGGTCAGTGAAGTCGACCGCGTTGGCGAGGGAAGGGTCTGGATAGGGACCAGGGCCCACGAGCTGGGCCTGGTGGATAAACTGGGTGGGCTGCAAGACGCTGTGGAATCAGCCGCCTCGCTGGCCGAGTTGGATGACTACAGGGTTCGCTACATCGAGCAGGAACTGGATCCCACGGATAAATTGTTGATCAGCATGCTCCGGGATGCGGGTCTGCTGGGCCGGGCGCAACAACGCTCAGCTGCCTGGTCGGGGTTTAGCGTCGAGGGTGTGCTAGACAAGCTCAAGCATGAACTGGAATCCCTGTCGAAATTCAATGACCCCCGCGGCGTGTATATGCACTGCTTCTGCGGAGATCAATAAACGAACGGGCTGCCTAGGCAGCCCAGTTCAGAATTACTTTGCCGGACTGGCCGGAATTCATGACGTCGAAGCCCTTCTGGAATTCATCAATACCGAAGTGATGGGTAATAATGGGTGAGACGTCCAGGCCGCTTTGAATCATGCTGGACATCTTGTACCAGGTCTCGAACATTTCCCGACCATAGACGCCTTTTAGCACCAGGCCTTTGAAAATTACCTGGTTCCAGTCGATGGAGGTGTCGCCGGGCGGAATCCCCAGCAGCGCCACCTTGCCACCGTGATGCATGGCTGCCAGCAGGTCCCGAAGAGCCTGGGGGTTACCGGACATTTCCATCCCTACGTCGAAGCCTTCCTGCATGCCCAGGTCCTGCATCACTTGTTGCAGATTTTCCCGGGTGGCGTTGACGGTGGCGGTGGCGCCCATTTTTTTGGCCAGGTCCAGGCGGAAATCATTTACATCGGTGATGACCACGTGACGGGCACCCACGAAGCGTGCGATAGCCACGGCCATGATTCCGATCGGGCCTGCCCCGGTAATCAGCACATCCTCACCCACCAGGTCGAAAGACAAGGCTGTGTGTGTGGCGTTGCCCAGCGGGTCCAGGATAGAGGCGATGTCATCACTGATCGCTTCGGAGAGCTTGAAAGCGTTGAAAGCGGGAATGCTCAGGTATTCAGCGAAACAGCCCGCACGGTTTACGCCCACACCGGTGGTATTGCGGCAAAGGTGTCGCTTTCCAGCGCGACAGTTACGGCAGAAACCGCAGGTGATATGTCCCTCGCCGGATACCCTGTCGCCAGGCTCGAAGCCCCTGACTTCGCTACCTATCTCCACGACTTCGCCCACGAATTCGTGGCCAACCGTCATGGGTACCGGAATGGTTTTGCGGGCCCACTCATCCCAGTTGTAGATGTGTATGTCGGTGCCGCAAATAGCGGTTTTTTTGATCTTGATGAGAACGTCGTTGTGGCCCACGGGGGGCTTGCTCACATCGTCCATCCAGATTCCAGGCTCGGCGTGTTTTTTCACCAGTGCTTTCACAATGTCTATTCCTGATGGGTTCTAGATGACGCCGAGATTCTTGCCCACGAGGGTGAACGCAGCGATGGCCTTGTCCAGGTGTTCGCGGGTATGACCGGCGGACATCTGGGTGCGAATCCTGGCCTTGCCCTGGGGCACGACGGGGAATGAAAAGCCAATGACGTAAATGCCCTGTTCCAGCAGTTGTTCAGCCATGGCACTGGCCAGCTTCGCATCACCCAGCATTACCGGGATGATGGGGTGCTCACCGGGAACCAGGGTAAAGCCAGCATCTTCCATACCCTTGCGGAAATAGCGGCTGTTTTCCTGCAGGCGGGTTCGCAGGTCATCACTGGACTGGAGTAAATCCAGTACCTTGATGGAAGTGGCGGCAATCACCGGTGCGACGGTGTTCGAGAACAGGTAGGGGCGGGATCGCTGGCGTAGCCAGTCGACGATTTCTTTCCTGCCGCTGGCATAGCCGCCGGAGGCGCCGCCCAGGGCCTTGCCCAGGGTGCCGGTTAATACGTCTATTCGTCCCACCACGTCACGGTACTCGTGGGAACCACGTCCCTTGGCGCCCATGAAGCCGGTGGCGTGACAGTCGTCCACCATCACCATCGCCCCATGCTTGTCGGCAAGGTCACAAATCTGGTCCAGGCTGGCAATGGTGCCGTCCATGGAAAATACGCCGTCAGTTGCGATCAGTTTCGCCCTGGCGCCTCGTGCGTCGATGAGCTTGCTCTCCAGGTCCGCCATGTCGTTGTTGGCATAGCGAAACCGCTGGGCCTTGGACAGGCGAATGCCGTCGATGATGCTCGCGTGGTTCAGGGCATCGCTAATTACCGCATCCTGTTCTGTCAGGATGGTTTCAAACAAACCGCCGTTGGCGTCAAAGGCCGAGGGATACAGGATGGTGTCTTCGGTTCCCAGGAACTGGGAAATGCGCTCTTCCAGTTCCTTGTGAACGGTCTGGGTGCCGCAGATGAAGCGCACCGAGGCCATGCCGTAGCCATACTTGTCCAGCGCCTCGTGGGCGGCCTGGATCAGGGCCGGGTGGTTTGCCAGGCCCAGGTAGTTGTTGGCGCAGAAATTAATGACCTGCTGGCCATTTTGCACGCCAATGACTGCCTGCTGGGCCGTGGTGATCACCCGTTCGGGCTTGAACAGTCCGGTCTCGCGCAGGGTCTGCAGTTCCTGCTTCAGGTTGTTCAGAAATTCCGCATCCATTTTTCTTGATCTTTGTTGGCAAAGGAAGCTGA
>JBFFTZ010000014.1:0-16105 GCA_041571575.1 Gammaproteobacteria bacterium
GAATTGTTGGCTGGATGTTGTTGGGCGGCCCGGTAAGTAATGTCGGCTGTGGGCCGGGCCCAGGCGACGCAACTCATTGTATATCAGAGAATAACTTCCCTGGCCTGAGCGACCGCTGGGGAGTGGAAAGCGGCCTATTCCACCCGGAATGTAAAAATTTGCTTGACTAGACCGACTAGTCGGTTTATGTTTTGTTCATGGCAACTGCAAAAAGCAAAATGATCTCCAGCGCCAGGGGCTTGATGCTCCTGAACGGCTACCCGTCCACCTCGGTGGACGAGATCATTTCTGCGGCCGGCGTATCCAAGGGCAGCTTTTATCACTGCTTCAAGTCCAAGGAAGAGCTGGGCGCGGCAGTGGCCGAGGCTTATCTGGAAGAGGCCCTGGCAGTAATCGGGAGCGGTCGTTACGAACAGGTACAGGACCCCCTGGAACGCGCCTTTGCCTTTGTCGAGCACATTGAAGCAGCCTCGCCCGCACTATGGAATCACGGCTGCATGCTGGGCAGTTTTGCCATCGACTTGTCGGGCACCCATCCGACCATCGCAGCCTGTCTTAACCGCCTGATGGATGACATGGAGTCGCGTATAGAGCCGCTGCTGCAGCCCATCGCGCTGGCATGCACACGTGACGACGCTCCCAGCGGGCGGGACCTGGCAAACCACATGATGGCGGTGGCGGAAGGCGGCATTGTGATGGCCAAGGCCCACGGGGACCCGAATCGGATCGCCGGGGCTATCCACGAATTTCGACGTTATTTGAAGGCGCTTATCCAGTGAACGTTTTTTTGATGAAAAACTAAACCGACCAGTCGGTTTATCGCAGGAATATCCTGTCAGGAGATACCAAGATGAACATCGGTAAAATTGTTAACGGCGCCATTGCCACCGTGCTTTTTACAGGCTTACTGGCAGCCACCCTGCCCAGCTTTTTTAACCCTGAAATGAGTCCTTTCCAGGCCTACGTGCTGGCGCCGGCACTGACACTGCTGGCAGCGATGATCAGCGCAGGCCTGCATCACGTCCTGGAACTGGGTGAGCAACGTATGCACCAGGCCCACCCGCCGCGCTCGAACCGCGACGATGGCGACAAGACATGCCCCATACAAATTCCGTCTCCCCGCGGGACCGGGCGCAGGGGCAGCAAGGCCGGCGGCGTCAGCCAGGATACGGGGCCTGGACAACGGGCAGCGTGAGTCATGTAAACCGGGACGGGTTTTGCGGCTAGGCCACTTCTCCAGCAGCGTGTCCGGATGACCACGCCCACTGGAAGTTGAAGCCGCCCAGGTGCCCGGTAACATCGAGTACCTCGCCAATGAAATACAAATTTGGCACAGTCGTGCATTCCATAGTCCGGGATGACACCTGGTTTGTATCCACCCCGCCAAGGGTCACCTCGGCAGTTCGATACCCCTCAGTCCCCGCGGGTCTGAGCGTCCAGTTGGCCAGTTTTTCACCCAGGGCCTCCAGGTCACGATCTGACCAATCTGCCAGGGGTGTCTCTGCCCGCGTCGGCCACCACAGTTGCTGTAATTCCATGACCAGTGCACGAGGCAGTATCTCGCCCAGCGCCGTGCGTAGCAGGGCACGGGGAGAGCGCCGCTTATGCTCGACTATCCAATGAGCCGAGTCTCGCGAGGGTAGCAAGTCGATGCTGATCGTCTCCGCATCGCGCCAATAACTGGACAGCTGCAGCATTGCGGGGCCACTCAGTCCACGATGGGTAAAAAGCATGGCATCGTTGAATGATATGGCCGGGGTACTGGCCGCCACCTCCAGAGCAAGTCCGGAAAGGCGACTGGTAATTTCATGCATCGAGTCAGTGAAGGTAAACGGCACCAGTCCGGCCCGGGTGGGCAAGACACTGAGGCCAAATTGCCGGGCAAGCTGGTAACCAAACCCCGAACCTCCCAACTTGGGAATCGACAGACCACCGGTGGCGACAACCAGGGATTGCGCGCTGATGGGGCCTGCCGCAGTCTTTAATTCAAAACCCTCATTCCTGCGCACTGAATGAGTCTCGCAATTGGTCAGGATCTGCACTCCGGCCAGGCGACATTCGTCCAGCAGCATGTCCAGGATCAGCCGGGAAGAATCATCGCAGAACAATTGGCCCTGGGACTTTTCGTGATAGGCAATCTTGTGTCCTTGCACGAGATCAATGAAGTCCCATTGGGTATAGCGACTCAATGCAGATTTGCAGAAATGGGGATTCGCGGATAGAAAGCGGCTGGGCTCCACATATAAGTTTGTGAAGTTGCAGCGCCCACCCCCCGACATCAAAATCTTTTTACCTGGTTTGTTGGAACGCTCCAGCACCAGTACTTTTCGACCACGCCTGGCCGCCCGCATGGCACACATGAGCCCTGCTGCGCCCGCGCCCAGGACCAACACGTCGGGTTTGCCGCCAAAGGGGGTATTTGTCGGGTTAGTCATAAACGCATTCTACCGGACCGGGGACAACAGCCTACAGGGAATGTGGTGGTCGGCAGGGTAAACCTTCTGGCCGGGCAGCAAGACGCTTTCTAAAAATCCCGAAGGGGTATTCAGGGAACGCGTAGCGAAATTTCTTTGAATCTATTAGAGCAATTCCGGAAGATACTTTTCCGGCGTCTGCCCCAGGGAATTACCACTACTGCCAAAAAATGCGCAAATTCGGTAATTTGCATTTTTTTCCAATTCGTGGGGTAGACTATTCGGACCCGCAGGTCTCGCAACGCATGCGAACTGTCGCGTCAGGCGAGAGGATTTTTTTGGTGAAGAACATGCTGCGGGTTTCTTCATCTTAAGTAAGTGCGTACAGAGGTAGATTAGATGGCCACGGGTACTGTTAAATGGTTCAACGACTCCAAAGGATATGGATTCATTTCTCCAGATGAAGGCGGCAAGGATGTGTTCGTGCACGCGAGTGCAATTACCGGTGAAGGACGACGCACCCTCATTGAGGGTCAGGCCGTTCACTTTGAGGTAGAGGAAGGCCCGAAGGGACCACAGGCCACGAACGTTACTCCAGGTTAATAGTTCCTGTTCAGGCCGGCGTTGCCAGCCAAGTAACGCATAGTTAAGAAGTCGTATTCTGGACAAATAGCCGGGACTGGTATTTTTTGTACTTTTACGACGCGATCAATTCCTGGTAACAGGAAAAAAAGACGCGGCGAACGGGTGCCTGCGGAACGGTTATCGTGTCCTCGGAACCATTACTGGACGGGACATCCCCCTGGATTCTGGCGCACGCACATTGCTGCAACACCAGTTGCTACCGTTACCTACGCAAACGCACCCGCGCCGCGATTCGATCCCTGGCAATCAACTCATAGAGTGGTACCGGGGTTAATTATTTTCGGCGCCCTGCTCCACCCAACGACGCAACACCTGGATCTCCTCGGCATACAGTCGACGATTCGCACCGTGGGGCATTGAGATTGAGGGATCTGCCCGACCTTCAACCAGCATGACTAAGACGCTGCTTTGAGCATCACCTGGAAGAACAACTTTTCCGAAGCGCGTCCCTTTCATCAGGCCGTCATAACTGTCCAACGCCAGGCCACTGGCCTCATAGCCAGGCTGACCAACGACGTGACAGCTGACGCAATTGTTATCAAGCACCTGCTTGACCTCACCTGAGAAACTCACGGCAGGCTCGCCACCGCTACATCCAACCAGGCCCAGAAACAATCCAAACAACGCCGCCCTAACGACTCTGCGCACGAACACCATGAGCTCTCTCCCGCCCTGTAATACTCGCTACGGTGCAACCATGCCGGGATTCGGGCAATGCGGAGTTTTACCTAAGCGGTCGGGGCTATTACGAATTGGAGGACTATAGCCCCAGGCTGCGTTGGCCCGGCTGCCAACCACCGAGCATAAGGTTGACTGTGCCTATACCCAGGCTTCTGACCCACCGTGCCGCCGAGTCCAGGCTCGTCCAGGTCTTCACGTCACCCTTCAGGGTCAATGCGGTGAGCGAGCCATTGGGGGTCTTGGCCTCCACATGGAAGCGCCCGCCCTGGGCAACGATGGAGACTTTTTTTACCGCTCCGGCTTCGATCAGGGTTCGAAAGGTTTTCTCATTCACCGGGGGCCTCCGGGAATAATTCATTTTGCTCGGGAATAGGGATATTTGCGCTCTGGCAGTACTCGCGAATGAGCAGTTCGACCATATTGGCCACGCTGCGGTGATCCCGGGCGGCCGCTTCCCGCAGCGCCTCTTTGAGGGCGGGATTCACGCGGAGATTAAGCGTTGCCGTCTTGGTTCGTGCCACGAGTGACCTGCCGGTTGACGAGATAAAGCAAATGTAACGCACTTTGCACGTTGTTTGCCAGTCTTTCGCGTCATTTTCCGCCGTCAGGCCACCCGTGGCCGGGTCGTGGGGAATTGCCTAGTTCTTCATGGAATCCAGGCCATTCACAAGCACCCGCGCCCAACCCCGAAGCCCGGTCCTGACCTGGGACTCAGTCAGCCCACGTGAAGTCATGCGAATCCGGTCTCCCGGGAAGCTGAACTCCCGCCGGTCAGCCGCACGGGCCAGGATCTGTTTTTCCTTGGAGTCGTAGACTTCCAGCACCAAACCGGCCTCACCGACCGACCGAACATAAATACGCTGGCCGGGGGCTTCGGGCGGAACCATCGATGCTACATCCAGGATTTCCACCCTGATCAACAAAACGTCATCGCCAGGCTGATCGGTCAGTTCAAATTTCGTGCTCTTGGCAAATTCCTCAAGAAAAATCTCATTAGCCGCTGCTTCAAAGCGTTCTTTTTCCGCATCACTCATCGGGAAGTATTTTTCCGATTTGCGCAGGGTTATATTGCCTTTGTATTCGGGCACGGCAGCGTACTGAACGCCTGTAATGACCGGCAGTACCTTGGCGTAACCATTCAGATCAATACCCGGGCGCGCCCACACCTTCGACAGCGCCGTATTATCTACCGCAACCAGTCCGTCAAATGTCGTTTCCGCCCCCGTACCGGTCTGAATTGCCGGTGCAGGTGATGCGCATGCTGTCAGTGTGGCGGCAATAAGCAGTGCGCCCGCGGCCCGCAAAACGTCTCCCTTGATGTTCATTTCCTATCTCCCTTTCATTGCGTAACACTGCGCCAACATAAGCGCGAATCTCGATTATATTCGGTCCAACCCATCAATTTGAGACATCACTGGCCAATAGTTCCCGGGTAAGTATTGACAGGCAATTTATCTGGTACCAAGCTGACTCTATGCAAGGATTCGCAGTCAGATTGCTCATCGCCATTGTCGGACTTTGGCTGGCCTCGGTCCTGGTTCCCGGGGTAAGCATCCAGGGGGCGTGGACATTCATCTTCGCCGCCCTACTGCTAGGCGTTGTGAAC
Organism: Gammaproteobacteria bacterium; assembly: GCA_041571575.1. Lineage (GTDB taxonomy): Bacteria > Pseudomonadota > Gammaproteobacteria > Steroidobacterales > BM003 > CAKZML01. Next base: position 5,347 of record JBFFTZ010000014.1, read on the forward strand.
GCCCTGGTCCGACCCCTGGCAGTGATTCTCACCCTGCCACTTACAATACTTACTATGGGTATTTTCTTACTGGTTATCAATGCCGCCATGTTCGGACTGGTGGCAAGATTTCTGGAAGGTTTTAGCGTGGCCGGCTTCTGGTCTGCCCTGTTCGGCTGGCTGATCGTCAGCCTCACCAGCACCCTGGCGTCCTGGTACATCGGACCCAGGGGGCGCTACGAAATCCTGGTCATCCATCGACGTTAAGCGGCGGCTATTTACAGACCAACTTCCCGGCTTCCTCGCGACATAAATCAGGAAATCCCCTTACCCGCCACAACTCCAGCAAGCCCAGTTCTTCCACCAGCGGCTGGAATTCCGGCGATTGGCGCAAGCTGGTATTCCAGGGGTACCAAATGCCCTGGAGCTCATCCGGACTGGACGCGTAATTTTTCCGGATCGAATCCGTGTATGACTCCAGCAGCCCGAGTTCCGCCAGGCAGGAATTTATCGTCACAGAGAAGGCTGATCCCCCCGGGTTTTCCTGGGTTTCAGTAATACGCTTCAGGGTGGATACCTTGCCCGGGTCTGCCCTGGCATCCACCAGCGCCACCCACCATTGTCGCGGGAGGGAGCCGCTAATCTGGGGGTACGTCTCCAGCACCCTGTCGTCCAGGCCCATGTGGAAATACAGCATGCGCAGTACATTGAGGGACTCGTAATGCCCCAGGGCGATACCGCGATTAAAGTGGGTGACCGCCTTGTCCAGCTCGCCGGTCAACATAAACGCCTTGCCCAGGGCCGTGTTGTTGATCCCCGATGCCGGGTCTTGTCGATAGGCGGCGAGCATCTGCATCTTGGCCTCTTCCAAGTGCCCCGTGCTCATCAGGGACAGGCCATACCACAACCGCAGGCTCGCATCCCGGGGATGCCTGGCGATCCCCTCTTCAAACCGTTTCAATCCGCTATCCCATCGGAAGGGAAGCTGCAGGACGTCGAAATTCGCGAGCACCGCAGTTGCCAGGGACGACTCCGGATCCAGCGCCAATGCCCTCTCTGCGGCCACCCTGGCCGCTTCCAGTTCCTCACCCTTGTCGGTTTGGGGAATGTAGTCCCAGATCACCGAACGTACCGCAGCCAGGGTCGCCCATGCCGCCGCGAAATCCGGATCCAGGGCCACCGCCTGTTCCAGCAAACCAACCGCGGCGCCCAGGCCGTCGCCCCGCTGGCCAAACAGTTTCAAGCCCTGCAGGTACAAGTCATAGGCCTGGAGATTTTCGGTTGGCTGTTGGCGTTCTGGCAGGACACCCTGGCCGCCCAGGGAGGCTCGCAGGGCAGCCACGATACGCGCGGCGATGTCATCCTGGATCTCAAAAATATCGGCCATCTGCCGGTCATAGGTCTCGGACCAGATGTGGGCATCGGTTTTCACATCAATCAACTGGGCCGTCACCCGTATCCGATCGCCGGATTTACGCACGCTGCCCTCCAGCACGTGGTTCACCCCCAGGGCCTTGCCGATCACCCCAAGTTCCACGTTCTGCCCCTTGAAGGCAAAACTCGAGGTGCGCGACGGCACCCTCAGACCCCTCACTTCAACCAGCAGGTTCAGCAATTCCTCACTGAGCCCGTCAGAAAAATATTCGTTATCCGGGTCGGAGCTCATGTTGACGAATGGCAGCACCGCCACCGAGTCGTAATCCGGAAGCGCAAGGCCGGAAGCGTCCACCCGGGACTGAATTTCCGGCGCCGAGTCAGGCAGGATCAGGGCGCCAATTCCACCCCGGGAAATCACCTGCACGGTAACAAGAGGAACGGCCATCACCATCAACAGGGCTATGGCCAGGTTTAGCCGGCGTCCGGCATGTTGCCGGGTGGAATCGTCTCCGGCCAGGTCTTTCTCGCGCTTCAGGCCTTCCGGGGTGATCTCGAAAATCCAGGAGAACAGCAGCACCACGGGAAAACCCAGGGCGAACAGGAAACCCACCAGTTTCAGGGTCCAGTCAGGCAAGCCTATGACGCCCGCCACCACGTCGGTGACCTGCAAAATCAACCATCCGGCAACCAGGTAGGCAATCGCCACCTTGAAGACATTACGGCGGCGTAGTTCATCCATCAGCTTTGGCATAGGCGTTTCGTGTTACTCGTTTTCAGGCAGCATAACAGAGAGTCGATCCCATCAATGCATAGATCAGAAATCGGGAATGCTAGTGATCGATCACCCAGCGCAGCAATGCGTCCTGGACGTTCTCTCCGTAACCGCGATGGACATCATTATCGTTGTGCAGGTCCACCACGACATATCTCTTGCCACTTCGAGAGGTAGCGTAACCGGCAATCGCCGACACGTGATCCATGCTGCCGGTTTTCAAATGTAGCTGTCCCGCCAGGGGTTCGTCGTCAAAGCGACGCCGCAGGGTTCCGTCCATCCCCGACAGGGGCAGCGAGGAAATAAACTCTGGCATGTAAGGGCTGTTCCATCCATGACGCAATACCAGGGCCATGCCGGCGGCGGAAATTCGGGTATCCCGGGACAAACCGGCACCATTTACCAGGCTCAGCCCAGGCAGGCTGATGTGATTCGCCTTGAGCCAGTCGGCAATCACCGCCCTGCCCTTTTCCTCGGTCCCTGGCGCACCGTACACCTCGGCGCCCATGGTCAGCAGCAGGTGCCGGGTCATGACGTTATTGCTGTACTTGTTGATACTGCGCACCACCTCGGCCAGGCTCGGCGACCAGTGGACATAGAAGGGTTCAGGTTCCAACGCCACCGCGTCCGCCGCGGGCGCGAATCCCTGTCGCACCTCACCGTCGATTGTGCCGCCCAGTTCCTCCCATAGCCCCTTGAATACACCAAAGGCGAACCGGGCCGGGGTCATCACGGTGCGACTGAAGGAATACTCCTGGCAACCCGAGGGGAACTTGCCGTCGAACACCACGGTGTCATCGTCCAGGCCACCGGGAACGTTGAAGGCAATGCCCCGCTGGAAGCCGCGACAACGGCCCCGGGCAACGCCGATGCGGTTATCAATGTTCAGGTTGGAGAGCACCGGGTCCGGCACCACCCGCACTCCCTTGCCCTCGGGATAAAAACCAAAGCGTACGGATTTGAAGTTCACCAGCAAGGCATCGGGGGCCACGTTGTAACTTCGGAACGGCTCACCGTCGAAGGCGCCGGGATCTTCCCCGGTGACTTCAAAGTAACTGTTGTCCACTACCAGGTCGCCGCTGATGTGTTTCAAGCCACGTGCCCGCAAGGCACGTAGCAGCTTCCAGAAATTCTCGGTGGTCAGATAAGGGTCACCGGTGCCCTTGAGCACCAGGTTGCCTTCCAGGCGCCCGTTGCGAAGCTCGCCATCCAGGTAGGCGTAGGTCTTCCAGTAGTAGCCGGGCTTGAGCACATCCAGGGCCACCAGGGTGGTCAGGGTCTTGATGGTTGAAGCCGGGTTGCGCGGTACATCCGCGTTCCACGCCAGCAAGGGCCCGGACTCAGGATCGTCAATTGCCTGCACCAGCAAGCTGACTCCCGAAGGCTCCAGTTCGTAGCGATCCAGCACCCGCTGGATTTGACCGGGAAGGGGCGCCGGCGCCGCAGGAATCACTGCGCCGCCCTCGGCGATCTCGGCGATCTCGGCGGCCGAGGCAACTCCACGTAGGCCAGAACTCAAGCATGCCAGGACCAAAAAGCATTGGAGAAAAACGCTAGCCTTACGCAAGTACAGACCTCGGAAAAAATGGAATCGACATAAGCAGACTGGATACCGACTATGCACCGGGCCCTGCGCAGACTCAAGGCACCGGCAGGACGGCTCTGACTGGCGCCGGCTTACGGAACTCCCGAACTGCCTGCCCCCGGCTAGTTACCAGCCGCGACAGCAGCACTCACGTAACCGTCTTCCTGGCGCAGTTTTTGCCCCATGGCGCGGAGCCGGGCATCAAAGTTCCGGAATTCGGCAGCCACCGGGGCAGCCGCCATCAAGTCCTCCGCCATGGGACTCGTCACCCAGAACCATCTCCATAGTGAACCCGGCGGGTCCGCCTGAAAGGAGGCCACGAATCCGGCCAGGGCCTCATCGCCACCCCCCTCGTGCCAGCGAACCAGGCTTTCCAGGGCAGCCAGTCGGCGCTGGTCCCCCGGTTGAATTTCACGATTAGCGATAAATTCCCTTACGGCCTCCAGCAGCGCCTGGGCGCCCCCGGAATCGCCCATCCGCATCATCAGCGGATAAGTCAACTGCATGGCAAGAAACGCTGACCGGAAACCCTCGAACCTGGGCTCAGGCTCGAAAGAAGAGCTGTTTACCTTCTGCAACCAGCCCAGCACGGCCGGGTAATCCTGGCGCCGGTAGGCATCGGTGGCGATAACAAAGCCCGCCCAGAAAACCACACCACCGCGGTTGTCCACCCCCTCTTCCAGCACCTCCCTGGCGATCGACAAGGCCTCCTGGTGTTTTCCCTGGATGACCGCAAGATGCATCCTGGCCTTGTAGGTTTCGGGCGCCCGGGGCGCCATGAGCGTTGCCTGCTCCACCGCCTTCGCTGCACGTTCGGTGTCCCCCATGGCAAGGTACAACTCGGCGATGTCGACCACCAATTCATGATCGTCCGGATCCACCTGCCGGGCATTCTCCGTGGCTCGCATGGCGGCGTAGAAGTTACCCCGGTCTTCCTCGATGCGGGCCTCCATGCCATACCCTATCGGGGCACCGGGCTGCAATTCCTGCATCCTCCGGGCCTCGGCCAGACCCTTGTCCCATTGATCGGCATTCACGTAGAGCCTTACCGCGGCCATCCCCACGTCCAGTGACAAGGGATCCAGTTGCCGCGCCCGCTGCAGCAAGGCTTCTGTCTCATCGACATTCCCGTCAAAGCGCCACATCTGCACCAACCTCATCAGCGCCCGGACATTGTTCGGACTCAAGGCGACAACTTTCTCCAGCTTGGCGCTGATCGCTTTTCTCTGCTCGGCGAAGTTATCAATAGAATCAAAATTCGCCAGCATCCCCTGGATTTCCAGCTCGGTCTCAAATAACAACAGGTCTGCGTGTTCCGATCCATGCTCCTGGTCCAGTTGCCGTACCCGCGCCAGCTGAGGACCGGCCAGGGATTGCAACTGGGCGTTGCTCACCTGCCCGGTTCGCGCCTGGTCTACGTAGGTTTCCACCAGGGCCACACGGGCATCCCGGTAATCGGGATCCCGGTCCAGCACCTGCTCATATAACTCCACCGCCCTGGTCAGCGAGCCATAGCTTCCCTGGGCCTGTAACTGGCGGGCCATCAGGTACTGGTTATAGGCCTCGAAGTCCCGGGTGCGTCCGGCGGTCAATTCCTGCTGCTGCTCCCCCAGAAGGGTGATGCGCAACGACTCCACCACCTTCTCGGCAATCTCGTCCTGGATGGCGAACACATCCAGCAATTGTCGGTCGAAGGTACTGGACCACAAGTGATAACCATCCGAGGCCTTGATCAACTGGGCGGTCACCCGTACCCGGTCCCCTGCCCTGCGCACGCTGCCTTCCAGCACCGTACTCACTCGCAGTTGTCTTGCGATTTCCGCCACATCCCCGGTCTTGCCCTTGAACTGGAAGGAGGAGGTACGCGCCGCCACCCGCAAGCCAGGCACCTGGGCCAGCACATTCAGCAATTCCTCGGAAAGACCGTCAGAAAAGTATTCAGTGTCCTTCGAGTCGCTCATATTCACGAAGGGCAACACCGCGATTGAGGGGACTTCGTCATCGGCGAAGGAACTCACCGATGAGCCTTGCGAATTCACTTCAGAGTCCGACATTGCACTTGAGGCATCCGCGACCTGGCCAGCCGGATCAGGCGTATCGTGATCCCCCAGGTAGCGCTCACCGATAGAGAAGACCAGGGCCACAGCCAATACCCAAATGATGGCTCCATTGAGTTTTTTTGCGGTATACGGTGTCACTGACGAGCTGCGATCCACCTGGGACTCGCGCTTGAGGCCCTCGGGGGTCATCTCGTACACCCAGGCAAATATCACCACCACGGGGAAACCGAGGATGAGCATGCCCAGCACCATGCGCAGGCTCCACTCGGGCAGACTCAATGCGCCGAACAGCACATCCGCCACCTGCAGTGTCAGCCAACCACCCACAGCATAGAGCGCACCCATGCGCACCACGTTGCGTCGTCCCAATTCGGCGAAGAATCCGTTCATGATTTTTGTTGCTCGGAAAGTGACCCAAACAGCTTAGCAGAAATTAGAATGAATTTAGACAATAGCGCGACGAGTTTCTTTCACAAATTAAGAACCAGCGGAGTGATTACGCCTGGGGCGGAAAAACTGGCGTCGTGATCAACCGGGCGCCCACCATAAGACGGCTGTCGCCCAATGTGTCTTACCCCCAGGGCTATTCCGGTCAGGGCGTGAACTTCACTCACGTTGCCGGCGAAATCATGGCCGACGCGGTGGCGGCACCCTGAGAGGCTGGACCTGTTTGAGAGAGTCCGCCATTTCCGGTTCCCGCTGGGGCAGGCACTGTGCGGTCAATTGGTGGCATTGGGCATGCTCTATTACCGGTTGCGGGACATGCTGTAGAGTGTTTAGGTAACGACTGTAGACCAAGGCGGGGTTGCCCGAAATATTAGGCAGATCCGCTTCAGCTTTACTAAAATCAACCAGCGGTCCTTGATCCGGTCGGATCAGGCGGGACCGAACAAATAACACCAGGTTTGACCTGGGAGGGATTCATATTATGGCTACCCGCAAACTATTCACCCTGCTCATAACGACATGTCTGTTCGCGGTATCAGGCTCAGCCCTGGCCGGCCACCGGGCCGACAGGGAAAGGAATGATGACGGTTCTCGCAAAATTGATGTAATGACCGCCAATATCTACCTGGGGGCAGACATATTCAGGATTGTCGAGGCGGCGGCGGACACCGGTAATCCCGCTGCAATACCTACAGCGGTCGCCCAGGTATTCGGCACCGTGCAGACCACGAATTTCCCGGAGCGCGCCGAGGCCATCGCCGACACCATTATGAAACGCCGCCCCCATGTGATCGGCCTGCAGGAAGTCAGCTGGTATCGAACCGGCGCGTTTGACCCTACCCAGGTTAACGCAGACACCACGGTTTATGATTTCCTGGAAACCCTGATGAATGCCCTGGGCGCCCGGGGTCTTGATTACCGGGTGGCCGGCGTGGTCACCAATGCGGATGTGGAAGCACCCATGTTCGTCTCCGCGGCAGGCGACCTGGCGGACCTGCGACTCACCGACAGGGATGTGATCCTGGTGCGTGGGGATGTACAAACCGGCACGCCGTTCGCCGGCAGTTACGCAAGCAACGCCGGGTTCGACCTGGCTGGCAGCACTGTCGAGTTCACCCGGGGCTATGTAATGGTTCCGGTTAACGTCATGGGACATGCCTACCTGTTTGTGAATTCACACCTGGAAACTCGCTTAAATAGTGACAGTCCGTACGGCATTGTTTACCAGTTCGCCCAGGCCGCGGAGTTGGCGGGCACCGTGGACTTCGCGAATGCGAGCTACTTTGGCAACCTGCCGGTGGTACTGGTGGGCGACCTGAACTCGGATCCCAATGACTTGCCGGTGGACGTACCTCCTGAACTGCAGGTTGCACTAGGTCTGCCGCCTGTTCTGTATCCGCCCTACCAGGTTTTCGCCGGCGCCGGATACACCGACACCTGGACCCTTCGCAAGGGGCGCAGGGACTCCGGTGAAACCTGTTGCCATGACGAGGCGCTGGACAACACCCATGAGAACTTTTACGAGCGTATCGACCATGTGCTGTTCCGGGGCAACACCGACGACTTTGCTCTCAAGATGGGCCGGTCAGACGTGATTAACGATGCGGCGAAAGACAAGACGGCCTCCGGCCTGTGGCAAAGTGACCACGGTTTTGTTTCTGCCAGCCTGACGCTCAAACCCCTGGAGCAGGACGAGGATGACGATTAGACAGTCCGATTCCATCGCTTGATGGGTTAGCCCCGGGCCCGGCACTCCACGAGGAATGCCGGGCCTTTTTATTTTTTCAACCAAACCCTTAAAACCCCGGTTTGAGAGCCTGTTCACAGCCGGTTAAGCTTGGGACTGCCATAATTTTTTTATTGATTAACAATAATCTAATGAATACCGGGAGATCGGTGATGATTAATCCAAGGCAAAAACTGGCACTGGCCACCACCTTGCTGGCGCTGGGCATCATGTCCGGCTGTGCCACCATGAGCCAGGATGAATGCAGAATGGCCGACTGGTACTCGGTAGGATTTGAGGACGGTGTGCGAGGCGCCGGTGCAGACATGATCGGTAGACATCGCGAGGCCTGCGCCGAACACGGCATCGCTCCGGATTTCGAACGTTACCAGGCGGGACGCGACGCCGGTCTCGTGGAATTCTGCCAACCCTCCAGGGCCTATCGACTTGGCGTGGCAGGTGGCCGCTACAACGGCGTGTGCAGCAGCGACCTGGAAGGGGACTTCCTGACCGCCTATCGCGATGGACATCATCTCTACACGTTGCAAAGGCAGATTAAATCGATGGATTCAGCCTTGCGCAGCAAACGGGCGCAGATCGAAGAAAACAAGGAGTTGTTAACCGACAAGGAACTGCTGGTTATCGCCGATGAAACCACCAAGGAAGACCGCATCCTGTTGCTCAAGGAAATCTGGGAACTGGGCAAAATGCAGGGCGAACTGGAGGAAGAGATCCTCGAGCTTGAAAGGATCAAGGTGCTGCGAATCCAGGAATTGGAAAACTACCGGCAGGAAGTTGAATACCTGTACTAGGTTCTCAACACCCGCGCTTTAAAGAGTCGGGGCATAACCGCCCCGACCCGATCGAGCTTTCTTCAGCGCTTCCCCATCAGCCATCAAGGGCAACTTGCGGAACCATGTACCGGTAGCCGCGTGCAAAGCCGCCGCAGGCCCCGATACCGCAGCCATACTTGGTTCCTGTCAGACCCAACTCATCTCGCAGCGCCCACAACAAGGGCATCTCGCCTTGCGCCTCAACCTCGGCTAGAACCCCGTTCAAAATGATCTTCACCATGCCAAGCCGTCTCCTGTTTGCACGCTTTTGCTCTTCCCATCCAGGCATATCGCGAACAACCTGTGGTTGCGACAGGCAAGGCAGGCATTCGCTGCCCCGCTCAAGAGTGTTGCTGAATCCTCTTCCTATCAGATACCCTTGCCCGCTATATAAGGCTGGACTATATGGATCACAGCCGCCACTAACAAACACTTGCCTTCGCATTGACCGGAGAGGGTCCGCGCGGCGGAAATGTCCAGAAGGACTGCCCAATGGAACACCACGGATTCTTAACCGTAATACCGACCTTGATTGTATTGACCCTGGCGGTGCTAACCCATCGTCCGATTGAATCCCTGTTGGTCGGAGCGGTTACGGGCCTGCTGATGCTCGATCCCGGTAACGTGCTTGACGGGCTGAAAGACAACGCAATCGCCGTCCTGATGGACGAAGACGTTGCCTGGGTAATCCTGGTCTGCGGACTGATGGGCAGCCTGATCGGCCTTTTGCTACGAACGGGTGCCACCGGCGCATTCACTGATCTGATGACCCGGCGGATCAAGACTCGCTCCTCGGCGCTGATACACACCTGGCTGCTTGGCCTGTTGATGTTCGTGGACGATTACCTGAACTCGCTGGCCGTCGCCTCTGCCATGCGCAAGGTAACCGACAAGTTCAAGGTCTCTCGTGAAATGCTCGCCTACGTGGTGGACTCCACCGCGGCGCCGATCAGCGTAATCATTCCCATTTCAACCTGGGCGGTATTCTTTAGCGGCCTGCTGGAGGCCAACAACGTGGCCGAGGATGGCCAGGGCTTCCTGTACTACATCCAGGCCATTCCCTATATGTTCTATGCATGGCTGGCAGTACTGATTGTGCCGCTTGCGATACACGGAAAGATTCCTGCCATAGGCGCCATGCGCAAGGCCGAGGCCCGCGCCACGGAAACCGGGAAGACCATTCCCCCTGGATCAGAGCACACCCAGCTTAGCAATCACAGCATCCAGGAAAAGGAAGGCGTAAAACGCAATGCCTGGTACTTCATCATGCCTATGCTCAGCCTGGTGGTGTTCACCGCGTACTTTGAAGTGGATTTCCTCAAGGGACTGTTCGCCACCCTGTTCCTGTACCTGTCAATGATCCTGATTACCCGCACACTGACCCTGAACGACACATTTGATACGGCCCTGGATGGTTTCAAAACCATGATTGAGCCGCTGGCGGTATTGGTGGCGGCCTACATCTTCAAGAACGTGAATGATTCACTGGGACTGACCACCTACGCCATCGAACTGATCGAACCCATCGTGACCGCGGGTACCCTGCCGGCGGTTATCTTCGTAACCATGGCGACAATTTCTTTTGCCACCGGGTCGAACTGGGGTGTTTTCGTGATCGTGTTGCCTATCGTGGTAAGCCTGGGTAACGCCCTGGGCGCCGACATGCCGTTGGTTATTGGAGCAACGCTCTCAGCCAGCACATTTGGCAGTCACGCATGCTTTTACTCCGATGCCACGGTACTTACCGCCCAGGCCTCGGGTTGCAGTTCCTACGAACACGCGATTACCCAGCTTCCATACACCTTGATCGCGGCCGCAATAGCCTGCGTTCTTTACCTGGTATTTGGAATACTGATCTAGATCAGCGTACCGCCGAAAGAGGTTTAATGTTGTGAGCCGGAATCCAGGACGGATCCCGGCTCACTGGTTCTTGGCTAGCGATTTTTCCTGGCCAGTTCCTCGTCGATCATCGCGGTCAAC
>JBFFTZ010000015.1:0-16043 GCA_041571575.1 Gammaproteobacteria bacterium
CGCGGATGTGTTGTTACCGGTTGGCACGGTGGCTGAGACCTCCGGAACCTTCGTGAATGTGGAAGGCCGCTGGCAGTCGTTCGCCGGCGCCGCACGTCCGCTTGCTGAAAGTCGTCCGGCATGGAAGGTGTTGCGCGTCCTGGGCAACCTGCTGGACCTGGAGGGCTTCGACTACGATTCCTCTGAAGAGATTCGCGATGAATTGCTGGCCCAGATGGGTGAGGGCATTGCCGCCAGTGCCTACCAGGGAGAGCATCCAGCTGCCATCACGGCGCCGGATGACGTGGCGAGTATCCCCATGTATGCCGTGGATGGCCTGGTCAGGCGTTCACTGCCCCTGCAGCAGACCGGTGCTGGACTGCCGGTGAACACGGCGGCAATCGAGGATGAAGTTGTCACTGCGGAGGCCCAAGGGAATTAAGTTATGGCTATTTGGGAATCCATACCAGAACAATTTCAGATGGTGTTGATCATACTGGCCCAGGTGCTGGCGGTGACTATAGTCGTCACGCTTTGCGTCGCCTACCTGACCCTGGCCGAGCGGAAAGTGATTGGCTACATCCAGAACCGGATCGGCCCTAACCGGGTGGGTCCGAAAGGTCTGTTCCAACCCTTCGCAGATGTTATCAAGCTGCTTTTGAAAGAAGTCGTCGTGCCCTCCAGCGCAAATCGCTTCCTGTTTATTATTGCTCCGCTGCTTTCTATTACCCCGGCCCTGGCGGCCTGGGCGGTGATGCCGTTGTTCCCGGGTTTTACCCTGGCGAACATCAATGCGGGCTTGCTGTATGTGTTGGCACTGACGTCCCTGGGTGTCTACGGAGTCATCCTGGCCGGATGGGCAAGTAACTCCAAGTATGCATTCCTGGGCGCCATGCGTTCGGCGGCCCAGATTGTCGCTTACGAAATTGCCATGGGTTTCGCACTGGTGGCAGTGGTCATGGCGGCGGGCAGCCTGAATCTGGGTGAGATCGTCGAGGCCCAGGCCGGTGGCGCAGGACTGCTGAACTGGTTCTGGCTACCCCTGTTCCCGCTATTTGTCGTGTACTTCATTTCAGGTGTGGCCGAGACCAACAGGGCGCCGTTTGACGTGGCCGAGGGCGAATCGGAAATCGTCGCCGGCTTTCACGTGGAATACTCCGGTGTCACGTTCGCCATCTTCTTCCTGGCCGAATACGCCAACATGATTTTGATCTCTGCGCTGACCGCGGTGTTCTTCCTGGGTGGCTGGCTGTCGCCGTTCCAGGGCTTGTTCGGCGAGGATTCTCTGTTGGGTGCTCCGGGCCTGTTCTGGTTTGCCTTGAAGACGGCCTTTTTCCTTTTCTGCTTCCTGTGGTTCCGGGCGACGTTCCCAAGATACAGGTACGACCAGATCATGCGCCTGGGCTGGAAGATTTTCATCCCGGTAACGATTGTCTGGATCTTTGTGCTTGGGGCAATGATTGCCTTCCAGGTACCGCCCTGGTTCGCTTGAGGTCGCCTTGATGCAAGCTGTACGTAACATATTAAAGACGTTTTTCCTGGTGGAGTTGTTCGCGGGTTTAAGGCTGACCCTGCGCAACCTGTTCAAGCCGAAATTCACGGTGCAGTACCCGGAGGAGAAGACCCCGCAGTCACCGCGTTTTCGCGGTCTGCATGCCCAGCGCCGCTACGCCAATGGCGAGGAACGCTGCATTGCCTGCAAGCTGTGTGAGGCTGTATGTCCCGCCCTGGCTATTACCATTGAGTCTGATGTGGCGGACGACGGCACGCGCAGGACCACCCGATACGACATTGATCTTTTCAAGTGCATTTACTGCGGATTCTGTGAAGAGGCTTGCCCGGTTGATGCGATCGTGGAGACGCGTATCCACGAATACCACATGGAGCGGCGGGGCGAGAACATCATGACCAAAGACAAGTTGTTGGCTGTGGGTGACAAGTACGAAGCCATGATTGCTGCCGACAAAGCTGCCGATGCCCGGTATCGCTGACACCAACTGGAGCTGACGGGAACGCTGTGTTTATTGAAATTCTTTTTTATCTGTTTGCAACCGTGCTGGTCGGCGCCGCGATAGGCGTGATCACGGCCCGTAACCCCGTGCATGCGGTGATGTACCTGGTGTTGGCGTTTTTTAACAGCGCCGTGTTGTGGCTGCTGCTTGAAGCGGAGTTCCTGGCCATCGTGTTGGTACTGGTCTACGTGGGAGCGGTCATGGTGCTGTTCCTGTTCGTCGTCATGATGCTGGATGTCAACGTCGAATCTGTTAAATCAGGCTTCACACGATACGCCCCGCTGGGCGTGGTGGTGATGGTGATCATTGCCGTGGAACTGGCCCAGGTGATTTGGGTACGTCACATGGGGCTGCGAGGCGTCGGCGAATTGACCCCCATGCCGGCAGATTACAACAACACCCGTGAACTGGGTCTGTTGCTGTACACCGAATATTTCTACGCCTTCGAATTGGCTGCCGTCATCTTGTTGGTGGCTATCGTTGCGGCCATTTCATTGACCATGCGCCGCCGCCCGGGTCTGAAGGCCCAGGATATCGCCAGGCAGGTCGGGGTGCGCCGTGAGGACCGGGTCAAGCTGGTGAAAATGGATGCGGAGGAAAGGCAATGATCGGACTTTCACATTACCTGACCCTGTCAGCAATCCTGTTCTTGCTGGGTGTGACCGGAATCTTCATTAATCGCCGCAATGTCATCTTGCTGCTGATGTGCATTGAGCTGATGTTGCTGGCTGTGAACTTTAATTTTGTCGCGTTCTCGCGTTTTCTGAATAATCTGGACGGCCAGATTTTCGTGTTTTTCATACTCACGGTGGCCGCAGCAGAGGCGGCTATCGGCCTGGCGATCCTGGTTGTGCTGTTTCGCAGCAAGAACAGTATCAACGTGGACGAACTGGATTCGATGAAGGGCTGATAGATGCAGCAGGTTTATTTAACCATTGTCCTCGCTCCCTTGCTGGCTGCCATTGTGGCCGGAGTGTTTGGCAAACGTATTGGCAGGACGGCTGCCCATTGGAGCACCATCCTTGCGGTCGGTGTGTCCTTTGGCTTGTCACTTTACACCCTTATCGGATTGATCCAGGGCACTATCGATCCGTCCAATGAAAGCGTCTACCGCTGGGCTACAGTGGGTGGTATGCACATGGAAGTCGGCTTCCTCGTGGACAAGCTCACCGCAACCATGATGGCCACCGTAACCTTCGTTTCGTGGATGGTGCACATTTACACCATCGGCTACATGAGTGATGACCCGGGCTACCAGAGATTCTTCAGTTATATCTCCCTGTTTACCTTCGCCATGCTCATGCTGGTGATGTCCAACAACTTCCTGCAGTTGTTCTTCGGCTGGGAAGCGGTGGGTGTTGTCTCCTACCTGTTGATCGGCTTCTGGTTCAAGCGCCCCTCGGCCATATTCGCGAACATGAAGGCATTCCTGGTAAACAGGGTAGGGGACTTCGGTTTCCTGCTGGGTATCGCCGGGGTGGTCATGTACACAGGCACCCTGGATTACCAGGAAGCCTTTAGCCATGTTCCGGCCTTGTCGACCCAGACCATGGAAATCTTCCAGGGCTCGCCCTGGAGCGTGATGAGCGTCATCTGCATCCTGTTGTTCATCGGTGCGATGGGCAAGTCGGCCCAGGTGCCGCTGCACGTCTGGTTGCCGGATTCCATGGAAGGCCCGACCCCGATTTCGGCCCTGATTCACGCCGCTACCATGGTGACCGCCGGTATCTTCATGGTGGCCCGCATGTCACCCATGTTCGAAGCCAGCGAGACGGCCTTGTCATTCATCCTGGTGATTGGCGCGACCACGGCATTTTTCATGGGCCTGCTGGGCCTGGTTCAGAATGACATCAAGCGGGTGGTTGCCTACTCGACCCTGTCCCAGCTTGGTTACATGACCGTTGCCCTGGGAGCGTCTGCCTATGCCGGGGCAATTTTCCACCTGATGACCCATGCCTTTTTCAAGGCGCTGCTGTTCCTTGCCGCCGGTTCGGTGATCATCGCCATGCATCACGAGCAGGACATGCGCAAGATGGGTGGTCTGCGCAAGTATTTGCCCGTGACCTACTGGACCAGCCTGCTGGGTTCCCTGGCCCTGATCGGTACGCCGGGTTTCTCCGGGTTCTTCTCCAAGGATGCGATTATCGAGGCGGTGCACGCCTCGACATTGCCCGGCGCAGGCTACGCCTATGCGGCAGTTCTCGGGGGCGTATTTATTACTGCCCTGTACAGCTTCCGACTTTTCTTCATGACCTTCCACGGCAAGGAGCGCATGGATGAGCACACCCGTGAGCACCTGCACGAGTCTCCCCTGGTGGTCACGATTCCGTTGATCCTGCTGGCGATACCCTCTGTGCTGATTGGCTGGTTCACCGTGGGCCCGTTCCTGTTTGAAGGATTCCTGGGTTCTGCCATCCAGGTGTTCCCGGGGCACGACGTGTTGGCCGAAATCGGTGAGCACTTCCACGGTCCGGCCAGCTTCGTACAGCATGGCGTGATGGGGCCGGCCTTCTGGCTGGCGCTTGCTGGCGTGATCACCGCCTGGTTCCTGTACCTGAAGAGCCCGGAAACCACCGAGGCGATTGCCACCAGGCTGGCAGGCGTGCAGCGACTGCTGATCAACAAGTACTACTTTGATGACTTTAACGAGAAAGTCCTGGCTGCAGGCAGTCGGGGGCTTGGGCGGCTGTTGTGGCGCACCGGTGACGAGGTGCTGATTGACGGCGCCCTGGTCAATGGCAGCGCACGTCTCGTGGGCTGGACTGCCGGCGTGGTTCGCCGGGTCCAGAGTGGCTATCTGTATCACTATGCGTTCGCAATGATCATCGGGCTGGCTTTGCTGCTCGGGTGGACATTGCTGGCGGACTGAGTAAACGGGAACTGACTAGATGATGACTGGAACGCCATTGCTCAGCCTATTGATATGGGTGCCTGTACTGGGAGGCTTGGCCGTGCTCGCCGCCGGCGAAGCTCGCGCCTCCCTGGCCCGTTGGGCCTCGCTGGCCATTTCCCTGGTGACCCTGGCGCTCAGCCTGTTGCTGGTCGCCGGTTTTGATTCCAGTACCAGCGTCATGCAGTTCGTGGAAATGCGTCCCTGGATAGAAAGTTTCGATATCTATTACCAGCTGGGTGTGGATGGCATTGCCTTGCCGCTGATCTTGCTGACCACCTTCATCACAGTCCTTGTGGTGATTGCCGGGTGGGAAGTGATTCAGACCAAGGTGGCCCAGTACTATGCCGCCTTCCTGATCATGGAGGGCCTGATGAACGGCGTGTTCTCGGCCATGGACGCCATGCTGTTTTACGTGTTCTGGGAAGCCATGCTGGTGCCCATGTTTATCATTATCGGTGTCTGGGGCGGGCCTCGCCGGGTCTATGCCACGGTCAAGTTCTTCCTGTACACCTTCCTGGGCTCGGTGTTCATGCTGGCCTCGCTGATCTACATGTACATGGAATCGGGCAGCTTTGAGATCACCTCCCTGTATGCCTTGCCCCTGGGGATGAATGCCCAGGTGCTGATCTTCCTGTCATTCCTCGCGGCATTTGCCGTGAAAGTGCCCATGTGGCCGGTCCACACCTGGTTGCCGGATGCCCACGTTGAAGCGCCAACCGGAGGCTCGGTGATCCTGGCGGCCATCATGTTGAAGATGGGCGGTTACGGTTTCCTGCGCTTTAGTCTGCCGATCACGCCCGATGCCAGTCGCGAACTGGACTGGCTGTTGATTGCCTTGTCGCTGATCGCCGTGGTCTATATCGGTTTTGTGGCCCTGGTCCAGCGGGATATGAAGAAACTGATCGCCTATTCATCCATTGCCCACATGGGGTTTGTCACCCTGGGCTTTTTCCTGATGTATGCCATCGTGGATCGTACCGGCAGCCTGGGCGGGGCCGCCATGGGCTTGCAGGGCGGCATGGTGCAAATGATTTCCCACGGCCTGATCTCCGGCGCCATGTTCCTGTGTGTAGGCGTGCTCTACGACCGGATGCACAGCCGCGAGATAGGTGACTACGGCGGTGTGGCCAACACCATGCCGGTGTTCGCCACGTTCATGGTCTTGTTTGCCATGTCCAACGCCGGCCTGCCGGGAACCTCGGGTTTCGTCGGTGAGTTCTTCGTCATCCTGGCCAGCTTCCAGGCGAATTTCTGGTTCGCCATGCTGGCGGGAACCACCTTGATACTGGGCGCGGCCTATACCCTGTGGATGGTCAAGAGGGTGGTTTTCGGGGAAGTAGCCAACGACAAGGTGGCTGCCCTGCAGGACATTAATCGCCGTGAGTTTTTCATACTGGGCGTGCTGGCCGTGTCGGTGTTGGCCCTGGGCCTGTACCCGGCGCCGCTGACCGACCTGATGAGCAGTTCCCTGGATAATCTGTTGAACCAGGCCCTTGGCTCCAAACTGGTGCCCTGACGGCCGGAGAGTAGATAATGAATTTCGTGTCACCAGATTTAAGTCCTGCATTTGCCGAGATGTTCGTTCTCGGGATGACCTGCCTGGTGCTGGTCGTGGACGTGTATTTGAAGGACAGCCAGCGGGGCATAACCTATGTCTTGTCCATGCTGACCTTGCTGGGCGCAGCGGCTATCACCGCCACCTCAGGCGTTGTGGCCCGGGAATTGGCCTTCAGCGGTCATTTTGTGTCGGATCCCATGGGTGATGTGCTCAAGTTGGTTGTCTATGCGACGACCGCCGTGGTGTTCCTGTATTCCCGTGATTATCTGCGCCAGAACGACCTGTTCAAGGGTGAGTTTTTCATGCTGGCCCTGTTCGCCATGCTGGGTATCATGGTGATGATCTCCGCCGGCAGCATGCTCAGCCTTTACCTGGGCCTGGAGTTGCTCTCCCTTTCCATGTACGCCCTGGTTGCTTTCCAGAGGGACTCCGCCCAGGCTGCCGAGGCAGCTATGAAGTATTTCGTACTTGGCGCTATTGCCTCGGGCTGTCTGCTCTACGGTATTTCCCTGCTTTATGGCATGACCGGAACCATTTCCCTGTCGGGTGTGTCTGCGATATTCACTAGCGCCGACCAGTTCAATATCCCGGTGTTGTTTGGTCTTTCCTTCGTTGTTGTAGGCGTGGCCTTCAAATTCGGGGCCGTTCCGTTTCATTCCTGGGTGCCTGATGTATACCAGGGCGCGCCCGCCGCAGTGACCCTGTTCATCGCCTCGGCGCCGAAGATTGCCGCATTCGCCCTGGCGATACGCTTGCTGGTGGACGGCCTGGGAGATTTGCAGGGTGGCTGGCAGGACATGCTGGTGGCGCTGTCGGTACTCTCCATTATCATTGGTAACCTGGTAGCCATCGTCCAGACCAATATCAAGCGCATGCTGGCTTATTCGACAATTTCCCACGTGGGATTCATTTTGCTGGGCATTTTGACCGGCTCCCAGGAAGGCTATGCCGCGGCCATGTACTACGCCATTGCCTACGTCGTGATGACTACCGGAGCTTTCGGCTTGATAATCATCCTTAGTCGGAAGGGCTACGAGGCGGAGCACCTGGACGATTTCAAGGGTCTTAACTCCCGTAGTCCCTGGCTGGCCGGCATGATGCTGATGCTGGTGTTCAGCATGGCAGGTATTCCGCCATTTGTTGGTTTTTACGCCAAGTTGACCGTCCTGATGGGCCTGGTGGAGGTCGGCCTCACCTGGTTGGCCGTGCTGGCGCTGGTGTTCTCGGTTGTCGGCGCGTTCTACTACCTGCGAGTCGTGAAATTAATGTACTTTGACGAGGCCCGGGAGGAGGGTGAGCCAGAGGCCGCCCTGGATATTCGGGTGCTACTTAGCGCGAATGCCGCCCTTGTCTTGCTTCTTGGCCTGTTTCCGGACGGGCTGATGAGTCTTTGCATCAAGGTTTTCCAGTAGTAACGGGCGATTAGCCCGATGAATTGACCCCAGGGTGTTGCTAACCCCGGGCCAAGTTCTGTAGAATTCGGTTTTTGCGGATGCGGGGTGGAGCAGTCTGGCAGCTCGTCGGGCTCATAACCCGAAGGTCGCAGGTTCAAATCCTGCCCCCGCTACCAAAATCGTTTTGGTAACAATTGGCCCCGCAAGGGGCTTTTTGTATCAAGGCACCGAACGCTCTCGGTGCCTAATGAATTTAACGAGAAATGGGCCGCTGGCCCATTTTTTTTTAGTTGCGAATGGTTACGAACGATACGTTAATAGAATTGCTTGAACCGGTGGTTCAGAGCCTGGGATACGAACTCGTTGATTTGGAGTTGCGCCTGGGTGCCCATAGTCTTGTTCGAATTTTTATCGGCAATGAAGAGGGCATTTCTCTGGAAGACTGTGAAATCGTCAGTAACCAGGTCAGCGGCGTATTGGATGTTGAAGATCCTTTGCCTGGGCATTTTACGTTGGAAGTGTCCTCGCCCGGCATTGACAGGCCCCTTAGAACAGCGGCGCATTTTCGCGTGTTCGCCGGGTCGGTCATCAAGTTGCAGGCCAAAGCCCTGGTATCAGGCCGCAAGCGTTTCAAAGGAACGTTGCAGGGCATAGAAGACGACGTAATTACTCTGGAAGTGGACGGTTCCGAGGTGCAGATTGACCTTGAAAATGTTCATTCCGCCCGGCTTGTGCCGGACCTGTAGAAACATGGTTTCAGGTAACTAAACTGATGAATAAAGAAATATTAATGGTTGTCGACGCTGTCTCCAACGAGAAAGGCGTTGATCAAGAAATCATCTTCGAGGCCATTGAGGCCGCGTTGGCTTCGGCTACGCGCAAGCGATTTGGTGAGGATGTCGATGTCCGTGTTGCGATTGATCGCAAGACCGGTCAGTACGAGACCTTCCGTCGCTGGAAAGTCTTTGCGGACGACTCCACCGAGTTGGAGACCCCTGACTGCGAATTGCGCCTTGAAGATGCCCTGGATCTGGATGAAAACGCCGAGCCCGGTGGTTATGTCGAAGAGCCCATGGAGTCCATGCCTTTTGGTCGTATTGCTGCCCAGACTGCCAAGCAGGTCATCGTGCAGAAAGTGCGTGAAGCCGAAAGGATGCAGGTTGTTGAGCAATACGAGAGCCGGGTTGGAGAACTGCTCAGCGGATTGGTCAAGCGGGTAGATCGTAATGGTGTGTTTGTAGACCTGGGTGGAAACGCCGAAGGCTTCATTCCCCGTGAAAACCTGATTCCGCGTGAGCCCATTCGCACCCAGGATCGTGTCAAAGCGTTGCTGAAGGAAGTTCGCTCCGAAACCCGCGGTCCCCAGTTGTTCCTGAGTCGGACCTGTCCGGAGTTCCTGATTGAACTGTTCAAGCTGGAAGTGCCGGAAGTAGGCCAGGGCTTGATTGAGATCATGGGTGCTGCCCGCGACGCCGGGTTGCGCGCCAAGATTGCTGTTCGCAGCCACGATGCCCGCATCGATCCGGTTGGTGCCTGCGTTGGTATGCGTGGCTCCAGGGTCCAGGCAGTGTCTAATGAGCTGGCTGGTGAGCGGGTAGACATCATCATGTACGACGAAAATCCTGCGCAATTTGTCATTAACGCCATGTCCCCGGCTGACGTCACCTCCATCGTTATGGACGAGGACGCCCACAGCATGGATATCGCGGTAGACGAAGAGAAACTTTCCCAGGCTATTGGCCGCGGCGGTCAGAATATCCGTCTTGCCAGTGAGCTCAGCGGTTGGGAACTCAATGTCATGACCGAACATGACGCAGAAGAGAAGGGCGAGCAGGAAGCTCGCGCCCTGGTTGAGGCTTTCATGAAGCAGTTGGACGTGGACGAGGAAGTCGCCCAGATCCTGGCTCAGGAAGGCTTCTCCAGCGTTGAAGAAATTGCTTATGTCCCGGTGGGTGAGCTGGTTGCTATCGATGAGTTTGACGAAGACATTGTCAACGAATTGCGTAGCCGGGCCCGCGATGTGCTGCTGACCCAGGCGATTGCCTCTGAAGAGGTTATCGACTCGGCTGAGCCTGCTCAGGATTTGCTTGACCTGGAAGGTATGGACAAGGCGACTGCCATGCAGTTGGCCGCCAAGGGCGCCTGTACTCGTGAAGATCTAGCAGAGCTGGCCATCGATGATTTGATGGAACTGGACGACATGGACGAAGAGCGAGCGGGCAAGCTCATTATGAGCGCTCGCGCGCACTGGTTTGATGAGTCCGAGACCGCCGAAACGGCAGCGGATTAAGGAGCATCCAATATGGCTGACGTTACCGTCGCACAATTTGCAGAAGTACTTAAGGTTCCGGTTGATCGCTTGCTAACCCAGTTGGCAGAGGCGGGCATTGCGGCATCTAGTGCGTCAGACGTCATCAGTGACGACTCGAAGATGGTGTTGCTTACCCATCTTCGCAAGAGCCACGGCCATGCCGAGGGTGTCTCCAAGGCTCCTCGCAAGATTACCCTCAAGCGCAAATCGACCACGACCCTGCGCACCGCTGGTAGCCAGGGGCGCACCCACACGGTGAATGTGGAAGTGCGTAAGAAACGCACCTACGTCAATCGTGATGTCCTGGAAGAGCAGGCCCGTTCCGAGCAGGAAGAGCTGGATAAGGTCAAGCGGGAAGAGGAAGAAGCGAAGCTTGCCGTGGAGCGCGAGGAAGAAGCGCGTCGCCAGGCTGCTGAAGATGCGGAAAAAGCTGCTGCACGCGAGATTGAGGAACAAGAGCGCGAGAAGCTCGACGCCGTGGAGGCTGCACGCAAGGCTGCAGAACAGCAGACTCGAGAGCGTGAGGAAGATGAGCGTAAGCGCCAGGATACCGAGCGCGCCATGCGTGAAAAACGCGAGGCCCGTGAGAAGGAGCGCGAGAAAGAGCGCCAGACTCGTTACGGCCGAAAGGAATTGCATGTTGCGACAGACAGCAAGGGTCGTCGCAAGCAGAAGAAGCCTGGCCGACGTCGCATGTCGACCGGTGGTGATGGACAGCACGGGTTCGAAAGGCCGACCGCCCCTGTGGTGCGTGAGGTTATTGTTCCCGAGTCAATCACCGTAGGTGAATTGGCTCAGCGCATGGCCGTCAAGGCAAACGAAGTTATCAAGTTCATGTTCAAGATGGGCGTGATGGTGACGATCAATCAGACAATTGATCAGGAAACCGCCACCCTGGTTGTCGAGGAGATGGGCCACACCGTCAAGACGGTCAGTGACACCGAGGCTGAGGATTCAATCCTGCAGGCTGCCATGGCTGAGTCGGGTGAGGAGTTGCCCCGTCCGCCAGTGGTCACGGTCATGGGTCATGTTGACCACGGCAAGACTTCCTTGCTCGATTACATTCGTACCACTCGCGTGACTGCCGGTGAGGCTGGCGGTATTACCCAGCACATTGGCGCTTACCACGTTAAAACCGCTAAGGGCGTCATCAGCTTCCTGGATACCCCTGGACACGCCGCCTTTACGGCAATGCGAGCTCGTGGCGCCCAGGTTACGGATATCGTGATCCTGGTTGTGGCCGCGGATGATGGCGTCATGCCTCAGACTGTGGAAGCAATTCAGCACGCCAAGGCAGCGGGTGTTCCCCTGGTCGTGGCCGTGAACAAGATTGATCGCGAGAACGCTGATCCGGACAGGGTCCGGAACGAACTGACCAAACACGAAGTTATCCCTGAGGACTGGGGTGGTGAGAATATGTTTGTGAACGTCTCCGCCAAGACTGGCGAGGGCATTGATGCGTTGCTTGACGCTATCTTGTTGCAGGCTGAGGTGCTGGAGCTTAAGGCGCCAGTCGATGGCCCGGCAGCTGGCGTGGTGATTGAGTCCAGCCTTGAAAAGGGTCGTGGTACGGTCGCTACCGTACTGGTCAATCGGGGTACTTTGAAGGCCGGGGACATGGTCCTGGCGGGTAATGCCTACGGCCGTGTACGAGCAATGTTTAACGAAGATGGCAAGCCGATTGAAAGCGCGGGTCCGTCCATGCCGGCAGTACTTATCGGTCTGTCTGGCACGCCGAATGCCGGAGACGAGTTGCAGGTAGTGGCTGACGAGCGCAAGGCACGTGAAGTGGCTGAAATTCGCCAGACCAAGGAACGCGAGGTCAAGTTGGCCAGCCAGGCTAGTGCCAAGCTCGAAGACGTGTTCCAGCAATTGAAGGACAGCCAGGCTGATAGCGTACAGTTATTGATCAAGGCAGACGTGCAGGGTAGTGCCGAGGCACTGAAGGATGCGCTGACCAAGTTGTCTAATGACGAAGTCAAGGTGAACGTTATTGCCAGTTCGGTCGGTGGTATTACCGAATCCGACGTAAACCTGGCCGCCGCCTCCCAGGCCTTCATTATTGGATTTAACGTCCGTGCGGATTCAGGCGCGCGTAACATGGTCAAGGATACCGGCGTGGATATGCGTTACTACAGCATCATCTACGAGGCAATTGACGATGTGAAAGCAGCTATCAACGGCATGCTTGCTCCGGAAATTCGCGAGCAGATCGTTGGTATCGCACAGGTGCGCGAAGTTTTCCTGTCACCGAAGTTTGGCGCTGTTGCAGGCTGCATCGTTACCGAAGGCGCTGTACGCAGGAATAACCCGATACGTGTGCTGCGTGATAACGTTGTGATCTACGAGGGTGAGCTTGAATCATTGCGTCGCTTTAAGGATGACGTCAATGAGGTCAAGTCCGGCGTCGAATGCGGTATTGGCGTGAAGAACTACAATGACGTGAAGGCCGGCGACCAGATCGAGTGTTTCGAACGTATTGAGGTCGCTCGTACTATTTAACGTGCGAGTGGGAGCGATATGCCGAGAGAGTTTCACCGTAGTCAGCGAATTGCCGAGGAAATCCAGCGCTCGATAAGCGAGATCATCCGCTTGCGGCTAAAAGATCCCCGCCTGGAGAAGATCACCGTCACCGAGGTGAAGGTGAGTCGTGATCTATCCCATGCGAAGATCTATTATTCTTCGTTCCAGATGGATGCTGATAAAGAAATGCTGGCCGAGGGACTGGCCGAGTCTGCGGGTAAACTTCGTCAATTGCTGGGACGAGAAATGCGCATGCGGAGGGTTCCTGAGTTGCACTTTGAATACGATATGACTCTTGAGCAAGCTCAGCGAGTTACTCGATTGATCGACGAGGCGGTGGCCAATGACGGCCCGGCTTCAGACGATCCTGACAATTCCTGATTCCCAGGCAAAATTAATGACTGTAGGTTCTAAATCCAACCGCAGGGCGGTTAACGGCATATTGTTGTTGGATAAGCCCACCGGCGGAACGTCAAATCACGCCCTGCAAAGGGCCAAGCGGATGTTGAATGCTCGCAAGGCCGGGCACACTGGCAGTCTGGACCCCCTGGCAAGCGGAATGCTTCCCTTGTGTTTTGGCGAAGCCACCAAGGTGTCGGCATTCCTGCTGGATGCGGATAAAAGCTATCGTGTAACCGCGCGATTTGGCCAGAAAACCGATTCGGCTGACGCGGACGGTGCGGTTATCGAGACCGCCCCGGTACCGGCGCTTGATGAAACTCGGGTGCGTGAGGTGCTGGACAGCTTCCTGGGCGAGAGCGAGCAAATTCCCCCTATGTATTCCGCCCTGAAGGTGGAGGGGCGCCGCTTGTATGAGTTGGCGCGCAAGGGCGAGCAGATCGAGCGAGCGGCCAGGGCAATTGTGATTCACGAGATCAGCCTGGTCAGCCTGGACAATGAGCGAATGACCTGTGATGTCAGGTGCTCAAAGGGAACCTATATTCGCTCCCTGGTCGAGGACGTGGCCGCGAAGCTGGGCACGCTCGCCCATGTCGAGGCACTTAGGCGCACTGCCGTTGGCAGCTTCAAGGGCGCGAAAATGTATACCTTTGAGGAGCTGGAAAGCCTGGCAGAGGCCGGTCGGCTGGATGAGGCCTTGTTGCCAGTGGACTCGGCGCTGCAGGATTGGCCCAGGGTGAATCTGGATGAGAGCGGTGTAGAGCGCCTGTTCCAGGGGCAGAAAGTACAGTCGCCCGACCCGACTATGCGTGGAAAACTAAGGGCTTACGGACCAGAGGGTAATTTTTTCGGCTTGGTAGAAGCCGAAATTGACGGAACTCTGGTTCCGCAACGACTGTTTCCGGGCCTCAGGGCGAATACTAGCAAATTTGAGGCCAAGTGACTGAATATCCCATTGTTTATGTGTCGATTAACAGGTTAAAATAGCGGGCTTGATTTAGGGGCCTGGCTATATGGAGACCGGGCCATTAGGAGAAACTAGTAATGCCTTTAAGCACCGAACAGAAGAGCGAAATTGTATCCGAGCATGGCCGTGGTAAAGCGGACACCGGATCGCCCGAGGTTCAGGTTGCGCTGCTTTCCGCACGCATCTCCGAACTTACTGAGCACTTCGCAACGCACAAGAAAGATCACCACTCACGTCGTGGTCTGCTCAAGATGGTCAACCAGCGTCGCAAGCTGCTTGACTACCTGAAAGAGAAAGACCAGGCACGTTACCGTGACCTGATCAGCACTCTTGGTCTGCGCCGCTAAGCAGTCCGGACTTCACCTTTCGACGGAATTCCTCTCCAAGGAAAATGTAACGTGGCAATTATTAAGAAGACCTTTCAGTACGGCGAGCACACTGTAACCATTGAAACCGGGGAAATTGCCCGGCAGGCTGATGGTGCTGTGCTGGTCAACATGGCAGACACTGTCGTCCTGGTAACCGCTGTTGGCGCCAAGCGCGCTGACCCAAGCCGGGGTTTCTTCCCGCTCACAGTGAACTACCAGGAAAAGACCTACGCAGCTGGCAAAATCCCTGGCGGATTTTTCAAGCGCGAAGGACGTCCCAGTGAGAAAGAGACACTGACGTGCCGTTTGATCGATCGTCCGATCCGACCGCTGTTCCCCAAGGGCTTTGTGAATGAAGTTCAGGTAATTGCTACCGTGATTTCCATGAACACCCAGGTGGATCCGGATATCCCCGCATTGCTTGGTGCCTCCGCTGCGCTGGCTCTGTCGGGTATGCCTTTCGCCGGCCCCGTTGGCGGCGCCCGGGTTGGTTACGTGAATGACCAGTATGTGCTGAACCCGACCGCTGAACAGTTGCTGGGCTCTTCGCTGGACCTGGTAGTTGCCGGTACCGAGCAAGCCGTGTTGATGGTTGAATCTGAAGCCAATCGCCTCTCCGAAGAGGTCATGCTTGGGGCCGTAATGTTCGGTCACGAGTCCATGCAGATCGCCATCCAGGCGATTAAGGAACTGGCTGCTGAAGCTGGCAAGCCTTCATGGGAGTGGAGTGCTCCGGAAGTTGATCCCGAGTTGACCGCCGCTGTTGCTGAACACGCTGCTGCACTCGATGGCGCCTACCAGATCTCTGACAAGCAGGAACGCTATGCGCTGGTCGGTGATATCAAGGCCGCCGCGATTGAAGCCCTGTCGGGCGCAGAAGGTTCCAAGTGGACCGCAGACCAGGTTTCCGGTGCCCTGGCCAAGCTGGAAAGCGTGACTGTACGCAATCGCGTACTGGACGGCGCTCCGCGCATCGATGGTCGTGACACCCGCACTGTGCGCCCGATCGCAGTTCGCACCGGCATACTGCCCCGTGGCCACGGTTCAGCATTGTTTACTCGTGGTGAGACCCAGGCAATTGTCGCTGCTACCCTTGGTACGGGTCGTGATGCGCAGATTATTGACGCCCTGGAAGGGGAGCGTCGCGATGCCTTCATGCTGCACTACAACTTCCCTCCGTATTGCGTTGGTGAAACCGGTTTCGTGGGTTCACCCAAGCGTCGGGAAATCGGCCATGGCAAGTTGGCCAGGCGTGGTATCCAGGCTGTTATGCCTACCACCGAAGAATTTCCTTACGTGATCCGTGTGGTCTCGGAAATCACCGAATCCAATGGGTCAAGTTCCATGGCTTCGGTTTGTGGCACCAGCCTGGCATTGATGGACGCCGGTGTGCCACTGAAGGCCGCAGTGGCCGGTGTGGCCATGGGCCTTGTTAAGGACGGCGAGCGCTACAAGGTGCTGACCGATATCCTGGGTGACGAGGATCACCTGGGCGACATGGACTTCAAGGTTGCCGGTACAGAAGACGGTGTCACCGCGCTTCAGATGGACATCAAGATCCAGGGCATCACCCGAGAGATTATGCAGGACGCTTTGGCCCAGGCCCAGGCTGCTCGTCTGCATATCCTTGGTGAAATGA
>JBFFTZ010000016.1:0-16023 GCA_041571575.1 Gammaproteobacteria bacterium
AAACCGACTAGTCGGTCTAGTCAAGCAAATTTTTACATTTCGGGTGGAAGATGCCGCGTTCCGCTCCCCAGGGGTCGCTCAGGGTAGGAAAGTTATTCTTTGATATACAATGAGTTATGTCGCATGGGCCCGGCCCTCAGCCGACTTTGCTTACCGGGCCGCCCATCAACTTCCAGCCTTCAATGCCGTCTTCGATGTGGCAGGCATTGGCAATCCCGACGGCTTCGGCATCGTTTACCGCCATGGCAGATCGCTCTCCATGGGCGCAATAAAAGAGTAACCGCTTGCCGGTGGCACGGATCAGTTCATAGATGAGTCCCCCCGGGGCAAGATTTTTCTCCAGATCCTGGTATGGGGCGGTCAATGATCCTTCTATCTGCCCTTGCCGCTGTATCTCCAGTGGCTCCCTGAGGTCTACCAGCAATACGTCCGGGCGTCCGACCAGGGCCATCGCGTCGTAGCAACCCAGTCCCTGGCCCTTGTCTCGCAGCTCATCCTGGCGCAGGCCGATGGTCAGGTTGGCAGGCACTGCCACGTCCATTAGCTTGGGGTTGGGAAGATTCAGATTATCCATGATGTCCACGTACTCTTGCTCTGAAGATACTTGCAGTCGTGGGTTGAAGGCCCGCTCCTCGCCAATGGTGCTGACGGTGTCTCCCTTGTAGTCGTGGCCAGGGTAAACCAGGGTATCTTCCGGGAGTTTCAGCAGCCGATTGAAAATCGAATCATATTGCTGCCTGGCGCTGCCATTTTGAAAGTCCGTGCGGCCGGTGCCACGGATGAGCAAGGTGTCACCAGTGAATACCCGGCCGTCCGTCACGAAGCTGTAGGAGTCATCGGTGTGGCCGGGCGTGTAGATGGCCTGCATTGAGATGCCCTCGATTTTTACCGAGTCGCCGTCGGCTACCCGCATGGACACCACATCAACCTTGCTCTTCTCGCCCATCAAGGTGATGCAATGGGTGCGATCACGAAGCTTTCCCAAGCCGGTTATATGATCGGCGTGCAGGTGCGTGTCGATGGCCTTTACCAACTTCAGGTCCAGTTCCCGGAACAATCTAAGGTAGTGATCCACCTTTTCCAGTACCGGATCAATGATCAGCGCTTCACCACCCTTTCGGCTGCCTAGCAGGTAGGTATAAGTAAATGACCTGTTGTCGAAGAGCTGTCTGAAAATCATGTGTTACCCGGTGACCGTTGTCTGGAGGACTAGAATTATTCCAATTTAACAGGTTTGTCCAATTTCCCTTGTTGAATTGCAGGTCACAAATTCAGCGATATGATCAATACGCCTCCCCGCAACAGGAATTTTACACCCCGGGAAGCATGTCTTTCTCCATGCAATCAAAATCCATGCATCCAAATCGGGGTGTCGCTGCATCTATAGATACAGGAAGAGGAATTGCGTTTGACTGAAACGGAGAGAGGAAATGATCGAATTGCTTGCTCCCATCACAATGTTTTTTGTCTTGATAGGTGGTGCGCAGCGGGCCCTGGAGCACGTGGGGTCATGGGAGATGGATTTTCTTCCGACAATTTATCAGCAATTCTCCACCACGCCAGACCAGCGCCTGTGCATTGGAATAACTCATTCCCTGGTGGCCGAATCCCGGATCGTTTTGCCCCGGTCGGAAGGTGAGCGTGGCCTGGCCTTTGTCATCGAGGGTGATGTAAGTGATCGTCTCACCGGAGAGTTCGGGAAGGCGGTTAATTATCGGATTGTGCTTGGTCCGGGAATTTCCAGGTTTGAACTTTGTTCGATTGCCAGTTCAAATGAGCCGAATGTCACTGCTGAGGGCCCCGGAATCCAACGCGGGTCTTTGTAGTCATCATGTTGACCGGCCTGGCCAGGTTAATGAATGAAAGGATGTCTTGCTCTGCATGCCCTGACAGGACAACAGTCAACAGGGGCGAGGCAGGTGGCTACCCGACAGTGTCATTTACTGGCGCCGTAAGGGTTTGTGGGGATCTGGCAGACATTTTCAGATTGTGGTGCATCCAAACTCATGCTCGGAAGCATCTGTACTAATAAGACGGTATATTGGTTTTCATAACGGAGAATAGAAATGGTTGAGATCCTGGTTCCTATGTCGTTGTTCTTTTCGGTGGCCATAATCGTTGGCTTGTGGGTGTATTTTCGATACCGGGCCCGCAATGAGACGCAAAAGACGCTCAGAGAAGCCATTGAACGCGGTCAGGAAATGACGCCCGACTTTATAAAGTTGTTGGGTGACCCGCCACGGCAGCCGAAAGCGGACTTGCGTCGTGGCATCGTGGCCCTGGCCATCGGAGCCGCCTTTGCGATCTTCGGATTGTTGCTGGGCGAAGAAGATGCGGTCAGGCCGATGCTTGCAGTGGCGAGTTTCCCCTGTGTTATTGGTTTGGCCTACCTGGCGCTGTCGAAGACTGGTGGTGGGCAGGAGTAATCCAGCGGGAAACTGCGGACGGGTGATTTTTGACTAGCAAGCGTGATGAAACGGGCCTGGCACAGGCGCTTCACCAAAATCCTCTTTTGTTCGAGGAATTGGTCGGGGTTCACCAGTCTGCGGTGCGAAATTTCCTGCGTCGCCTGACCCGTAACGATGCGCTGGCCGATGACCTCGCCCAGGAAACATTTATCAAAGCCTGGCAAAAGCTGGGCAGTTTTTCGGGACAGGGAAGCTTCGCGTCATGGCTCATGAAAATTGGCTACAATCAATTTCTTCAATCCCGGCGAAAGGCTGGCCAGGAGCAGCGATTGGAGCAACAAGTCCAGACGGAAATGTTGGCAGGACAGGCTCCGGTGCATTCGGATGGCCCAACGGAAGGGGCATCGGATCTGGAGACCATCCTGGCAGCGTGTACCGAGGTTGAACGACTGGCGCTGACACTGGCCTACGGTTTTGGGATGAGTCATGGTGAAATTGTCGAGATTACCGGAATGGCCCTGGGGACAGTGAAGTCCCATATCAATCGCGGCAAGTTGAGGGTGCGTGAGCGCTTTGCCCACGGAGAGACAGGATATGACTGACGAACAGTTTGATAATGAGGAACGCTGGTTACGCGAACAGTTCAGCGCTTCCCTGCCTGCGATCGCCGACCAGGGATTCAGTGAGAAGGTGGTGCGGCGCATTCGCAAGCGCACGCTGCTACGCAATGGCTTGCCACTGGCTGCGGTGCTGGTCGGTACCGGAGTGATTGCCTGGCCGGCCGTTGAACTGCTGGGGGACCTTTTTCAGCAGGTGGCCGTGATTAACCAGCTGGATTTGCAGGCTGTGTTTGAAGCGAACAAAACACTGGTAATCGGATTGATCCTGGGAGCGTTGAGCCCGCTGGCGATTGCCCTCCTGGAGGACTAGGCGGACAGAGTCTACTTGCTTTGGCCGGTTCTAGGTACTTGCCAGAATTTACTGCCGGGGAAGACGAGAATACATTGAATCCATGACCTGTGACACGGAGGTGTTGGTCATGTTTTCAAGGATAACGATAGCCTGTACCGTCCTGGTACTGGCATTTACCAGCGGATGCGAAACCACCACCCATGCCCAGGAAGGGCAGGTGATCGGTGGTGTGATCGGTGGTGTGGTCGGCTCCCAGGTTGGAGGAGGCTCCGGGCGTACGGCAGCGATTATCGTTGGCGCAATCGCCGGCAGCATGATCGGGCAGCACATAGGCCAGACCATGGACGACACTGATCGGATGAAGACTGCCGTGGCCCTGAATGACAACCGCACCGGCCAGGCGACCACGTGGGTGAATCCGGACACAGGGTACGCCTACGAAGTGACGCCAACCCGCACCTACGAAGGCGCCGGTGGACCGTGCAGGGAATTCACCATGGACGCCACCGTGGGTGGCAAGCCGGGACAGGAGTTATACGGCACGGCATGTCTGCAAGAAGACGGTAGCTGGAAGATCATCCAGTAAATCGTTGCTCGGTAACTTAGTCCGCCAGGTTCATTTTTTCCAGCAGCGACTGGAAGCGGGGATCGTCACGCAGGGGGTTAAACGTGCTGTCGGATTTCAGGTAAACGAGACCCGGGTCCCGGATGACAAAACCTCGCTCAAGCCACGTCATGGCGGAGTCTGCGTCCTCGCGCTGGGCATAGACCTGGGCAATTTGGTAGGAGGCTGACTCTCCGATCTTAGTGATCAATAAATTCAGTTGGGCCTGGGATTGAGCCGTCTTGCCCAGCTTGTCCAGTGCCAGGGCCTGCCCGCTGACCGAAAGGAAATCGAAAGTCTCCAGTTTGAATTCCTCCAGGGCCTCATTGAATTTACCCGTTCTCAAGAAATGCCGGCCGAAGCGGTAGTGTGTTCCGGAGCGGCCTGGTTCCATCTCCCGCACACGACGCAGTATTTCCAGTGACCGGTCAAATTGCCCAGTCCCCGAATAGGCGACGGCCAGTCCGGTCTGGATCCCCCAATCCAGGGGGTCCAGGATGGCCGCTTGCTGCATATGGCTCAGCGATTCTTCCTTTTTGCCCAGGATGCCTTCCAGCCTGGCCAGTTTCTGCAAGATATTGGCGTCCCCCGGCCTCAGGGACAGTGCCCGTTGCAGCGATGCCTGGGCTCCGGACCAGTCCCAATCGTGACTCATTTGGACATCGGCCAGGGCCAAGTGGGCTTCGGGAAGTGAGTCATCCAGTTCCAGGGCCTTGTTTGCGGCAGTGCGGGCCTTTTCGTAGCCCTCCGCGAAATCGCTACTGTATCCGGTATGCCAGGCGGTGGCGCTGGCCAGGCCTGCCCATGCCAGGCCCATGGTCGGGTCCAGGTCGATGGCGCGTTGATAATGGTCAATCGCTTCCAGTGCGCCTTCTATCGTGTTGAGCTTATCGGCGTAACGGCCCTTCAGGTACTCGGTATAGGCAGCGGAACTGCTAGCCGCCACATGGGGTTCTGCGGCCTGGACCTCGGCTCCCAGCAGGGCGACTTTCAGGGCCTTGGTGACTTCCACCGCGATCTCGTCCTGAACCGCGAAGATATCTTCCAGGGTGCGATCAAAAGTCTGGGACCACAGGTGATAGCCGTTGCTGGCATTCACCAGCTGGGCGGTGATGCGAATTCGCTCACCGCTTTTTTGCACGCTGCCTTCCAGGATGTTGGCCACCCCCAGCTGTTCACCCACGCTGCGCAAGTCCTCATTCTTGTTTTTGAAGGCGAAGGATGAGGTGCGACCAGCAACTTGCAGCCCGGGTACTTGGGCAAGTCCGTTGAGCAGGTTCTCGGTCAGGCCGTCGGTGAAATATTCCTGGTCCTTTGCCGGGCTCATGTCCACGAAAGGCAATACCGCCACCGATTGCTTCTGGGGGACAGGTGGGGATAGCGATTCGGAGGCCAACCCATTTTCGGTGACCGAACTGTATTCTACCGTCTGGCCGGTGATTGGAGATTGTGTTACGTCGCGCTGAAAAATCCGGTCGCCGATCAACAGCAATACGGCAATAACCAGGATTACCGTGATGGCGGTATTGAGCTTGCGCCCGGTTTCGGATGTGATGGATTGTTCCGGACTGACCGCCCTGGCGGGCTTTAGACCCTCCGGGGTCACCTCGTAAATCCAGGCGAATACCAGGACTACGGGAAAGCCCAGGGCCAGGATTGCCACGACCAGCCTGAGGCTCCAGTCGGGCAGATCTAACAGACCAAACAAAACGTCCGCGACCTGCAAAATGATCCAGCCACCCACCAGGTAGAGGGCTGCGATCCGGAACAGGTTCCGGCGTTTAAGTTCCGTTAACAGTGATGTCATGGCGGTTATTATTACCACAAACGGGAGTCACTGCAGCGAAACCGGTGTTTCCGCAGCGTCCGTCCCCCGAATATTGCCCCCAATCACTTGGCGGGCAGTTCCAGTCGGTTGTATTTTTTCAGTACCTCTTGCAGACGGTCATGGGGTAACTCGATCACCCGGTGTCCCTCGTAGCCGGTCATGGTCTCGGCGGCCACCAGGGCATTGATGATGGCTTCTTCTGTTGCCAATACCGTGGCTTCAAAGAACGGGGTAATCCGTTCGTTGGGAAGGATCTTGGCAGTGGGGAGCCCCTTTGCTGCACCGGCGCCTTGATTGGCGGTGGAGAAGGCGATAAAGATGTCACCGGAGGAATTACTGGCCATACCGCCGGTACGTGCCACGCCCATGCTCACGCGCTTGGCAATGCGCTTGAGTTGATGGGGCATCAGCGGGGCATCGGTAGCCACCACGGCGATGATGGATCCCAGGTCGCGATCACTGGTGTTGCGCTTGAGTGCTGCATAGGCGGGCAGTTCGGGGATTTCCTTGCCCACCGGGGTGCCGGCCACCATCAACTGGTAGCGAGAGCCAAAGTTGGATTGCACCAGCACGCCCACGGTGTAGTCGCCGCTTTCGTCATGCACCACCCGGGAGGCCGTGCCTATCCCGCCTTTGAATTCATAGGTGATCATGCCGGTTCCGCCGCCGACGCCGCCTTCGCGCACGGGGCCACCCCGGGCGTTGTTCAGAGCTTCATAGGCGTGCTCGGGTTTGACGTGAAAACCATTCAGGTCGTTTAGCCAGCCGTCCCAGGTCTCACCCACTACCGGCAGTGACCACCAGTCGTCTGCATCGAAGTCATAGTTGTCCAGGGCCCAGCCAATCACCGCGTCGCGCACCACGCCAACGCTGTGGGTGTTGGTGATCATCACCGGCCCATACATCAGGCCCGATTCCTCTACCCAGGTCGTGCCGGTCATCTCGCCATTGCCGTTCTGGGTGAACCAGCCGGCGAACACCCCGTCCAGGGGGCTGGTCTTGCCCCGGGGCAATATGGCGGTCACCCCGGTGCGCACCACGGCCTCGTCGCCACCGGCTTCGCCGCGGATGATGGTGGAGTGACCCACCTCGATTCCGGTCACGTCGGTAATAGCGTTCAAGGGACCGGGTTCGCCCCAGAAGGGAACGCCCAGGTCACGGGCCCGCACCTGGTCCGCTGCGAGCGGGGCATTGCCCGGGAGGCTCAAACCAATAAGAGATAACATCGCCAGTGAAAGGAGTTTGCTTTGCATGGGTTGGAGTCCTGCTGTGCATCATGTTCGGAATAGGCTGTTGTGAAGCCTACACCAGGAGTTTAGAGAAAGTCATGAACCTGTGAGCCCGATCGGCAGAGTACGACCGGGCGTGGGGATTGTTCCCCGCTGTCCGACTCGGGAGTCAGGAAGAGCTAACGGGCTGCCTACCTGAGGTGTGTCGAAAACAAGGGTGTTTTGTCTTGTCATGTGCCGTGGGCGTGCCGGGTATGTCAAATGGCAGTTAGCGGGTGTACACTTATTTGATAAAAATCATTTAACCATAAAGCTCTGGGGATGAAATTGGCCACTAAATTTGGAACAAAGAAAAGAATTTTCTTGCTACTGATTTCACTAGGATTTTCTGTATCCGTTTCTTCAGCCGAACCCGACAAAGACCCGGAGCTTTTTTATTCTGAATGGTCGATCTCAGTAGGGGCATTCAGGCCGCAGATCGACACCTACATTCGGGTAGACGGTGCCTTGGGAGTCCTGGGTACTGAATTGTCCTTCGATACCCTTGGACTGGATAAGACAGAGGTTCTTCCGTCGCTGGGACTGGCTTGGCAAATCAACCCTCGTCACAGTATCTGGTCTTACTACTTCGATGTGAGTCGGTCGGGACTTAGCAACACTGCAGTCACGATTCGTGTGGGTGATACCGAGTTTCCGGTGAATAGCAACATCAACGCTGTGTTCGATGCCAAGGTCTTTGCAGTGGGCTACGGTTATGCGTTTGTGAACGATGCCGACAAATTTTTCGGTTTCCAGATAGGTTTAAACGTGCAGGACATAAGCTTTGGGGTGGAAGGGGAGAACGGGATTCTGGCGGAAAAAGCCGACGCCACAGCGCCGCTTCCCACCTTTGGATTCGCGGGCGGCTACCGCTTGTCCGAGCACTGGTATTTAAGTGGAAATGCCGGTTATTTTGGCGCCAAGGTTGATAACTATGATGGCTCTATTACCCAGTACGGGGCCAGCCTGGACTATGCGGTTGGTGAGCATGTCATGGTGGGTTTGGGCTATCAGAACCTGGAGGTTGATGTGGAATCTTCGGATTCCCAGTGGCTGGGGGAATTTGTTTACGAATACCATGGGCCGTCGATTAATTTCAGGTACAACTTTTAGCGCCGGAGACTCTGCGCAAGACGAAACACGTCCTCGTGTTGGCGCGGATTGCAAAATGCCCCTTCAAGGGCGCACAATGTTGGTGACGATTCGTAACTCATGGAGGAGTCAAGAATGCGTCATTCTGAAGTCAGACCGAATGTCAGTTACTTCATCCTCATGTGCCTGGTGGCCTGCATGCTGGTGCCACCCGCTGTCGGCGCTGTATTCATCAATGTAATGCGTATCGCGGGTCAATCCGCGGGCCAGTGGCCGGAGGTTTCGGCGGCGCTTTTTGGCATGGTGGCCTTTAGTGTTCCGGCATTTGCCATAATCGGCTTGGCGGGTTCGGGGTATATCTCCAAGGCCCGTGATGTTGATGATTCGATGCATCGATTCGCCCTGGTCCGTTGGGGACTGGTCGGCGGCACTTTCTTGCTGAACGTGGTCTTTGCCCAGGCGCTGGCCGAAGCAGAAGCGACGTTACAGGGACTCAATGCCGCGCTCACCGACCCCAGTGAAGTCTTTATGTACGCCTTCACTGAATTGTTCGTATTCGGCTGCGGGGCTGCGGTGGGAATGTTGTTTGCGGCCATGGCAGGCCATGGACACAGAGGGCATCACGCCCACTAGCCGGGCGATAGAGTAACCCGGAGGTTTCCTTCGCAGTGTTTCTTTGTATCAACGGCAGGCAGGATATCGCCGGAGATTGATGCGCAGTGGGGGTTCCCTACAAGCCCAAAAACCCATCTCCCGTCAACTTTGCATTTCAATCCCGCACACTGTTAGCGGGAGCAGGATGCCATGTGGTGCCCGAAGTGGCAGTGCGTTTCGCGAGAAGAAGACCCGCCCAGGTCCGGAGGTTACGCTGTCGTCGAAGTTGGCAAGCAGTCCATCATTGTCACGAGAGCCAATTGTGTAGAACCGGAAGCCTTTCCTTACACATGCCGTCAGAGCGGCTCGCTACTTTGCAAAAAGGCGCGCCGGGTATCGGGATTTCATGGTAGGTGGGGAATCCAACTGGCTTGAAACTGGCTCAGGTGATAAAAACACTATGGTTGCCGGCAGTTAGCGGCCGCAATTGCCGGTAATTTTCGAATAATCGGGCATTAACCACACTTTTTTCATGATTTCAGGAACTTTGAGTCCGGGGATTACTCACACCTTGGTAGACAGTGACGGAGAGAAAAACACAATGAAAGCGCTACTAACCTCAATTCTTGCCTACTTCCTCCTGGCAGCCTCCCTGCCGGCGAGCGCCCAGGACGCCCCTGATGGTGAAGAGCAGGCTCCCAAGACGATTGCTGAGCTGACGGCAGAAAGTGAGAAAATTGACGGACTGTTTACCCTCTTCAGGGATAAAAAAACGGGTCAACTCCAGATGCTGATCAAGAAGGATCAGCTGGACAAGGAATTCATTTACTTTGCCCAGGCCGCCAACGGCGTTGTGCAAAGCGGTTACTTTAAGGGCGCCTATCTGCTCAACGACGTGGTGTCGGTAAAACGTTATTTTGACCGCATTGAGTTGGTTGCCGAGAACACGGCGTTTTATTTCGATCCGGACAACGCGGTTTCCCGGGCGGCTGATGCCAACAGAATTTCCTCCATTCTTGCGGTCCAGAAGATCGTGGCTGAAGACGAGACCTCGGGTGATATGTTGATTGCCGCCGACGGCATCTTCATGTCCGAAAACCTCATTCAGCTCAAGGCTGCACCGCCTCCCGGAGCCGACCCTGCGACCACCTGGTCCATGGGCGCTATGAGCGCCGAAAAGACCAAGATTACCGGACTGAGGAGTTATCCCGATAACACCGATGTTGAAGTGGAATACGTGTTTGAAGATCCGACGGCCAGGGGAGATTTGCTTCGGGGCGCTGACGAAATTACCGATGTACGAAATATTGCCGTTCGAGTGATGCACAGTTTCATCAAGATGCCGGAGAATGATTACCAGCCCCGTTTTGATGATTACCGGGTTGGCTATTTTGGTCAGAAAGTGACCGACCTGACGTCCAACAGTGCTACGCCCTACCGGGATGTGATCAATCGCTGGGACCTGGTAAAGCTGGACCCGACAGCCGAGGTGTCTGAGCCGGTTGAGCCCATCGTGTGGTGGATCGAGAACACCACGCCGGTTGAATGGCGGGAGTTGATCAAGTCCGCCGCTGAAAGGTGGAACCAGTCTTTCGAGAAGGCAGGATTCCGAAATGCACTGGTGGTCAAAATCCAGCCCGATGATGCGGACTGGGATGCCGGTGATATTCGTTACAACGTGTTGCGCTGGACGTCGTCGCCCACCCCGCCATTTGGCGGTTACGGCCCCAGCTTCGCCAATCCCCGTACCGGGCAGTTGATCGGTGCGGACATCATGCTTGAGTACTCATTTATCAATCGTCACCTGGTCAGGCAGAAGTTGTTGCAGACCAACGTGCCCGGGTCAGATCCTTCGTTTTTCTGCTCCCTGGGGCATGGGCTGAAGATGAGCAACATGCTTGGCTACACCCTGACCAAGGCTGCGGGGCTTGGTAGCGAAATGGAAGATCGCATCGTGCATGACGCCATGCATTACCTGATCCTTCATGAGTTGGGTCATACCCTTGGCTTGAATCACAATATGAAGGCAACCCAGATGGTCAGTCGTGACCAGGCTTTTGATCCTGAATATGTTGCAGAGCACGGCCTGGCCGGTTCGGTCATGGATTACCCGGCGGTTAATTTTGCTCCGGCTGGCAAACTCCAGACCAACTTCTACGCAGTTCGCCCCGGTCCCTACGATGACTGGGCCATCGAGTTCGGATATTCCACGCCCCTGGCCGATCCAGTTGCCGAGGCTGATCGTATGAATGCGCTGCTGGCTCGCTCCGTGGAGCCGGAACTGGCGTTTGGCAATGACGCTGACGACATGCGTTCCCCAGGCAAGGGCGTTGATCCAAGGGTGAATATCTATGACATGAGCAGCGATGGCATTGGCTACGCAGAGGACAGAATTGCCTTGTTGCGCAGCACCCTGGATGGCCTGGAGCAGAAGTATCGCGAGCCCGGAAGTTCCTTCCAGGAACTCAACGATGCCTTCCAGGTGGTGATGCTCGAATGGGCCCGGTCCGCTGCGGTGATATCCCGATACATCGGTGGTGTGTATATCGATCGAACTCCGGTGGGACAGACAGAGCAGACCCGTCCGTTTACTCCGGTTAGCCTGGACACTCAGCAGGCGGGCATGCGTGTCCTTGGACGGGACGTGTTTGCGCCGGACGCATTTAGTATTTCTCCGGATCTGTTAAGCCATTTGCAGACTCAACGTCGCGGCTTTGAATTCTTTTCCGTTACAGAGGACCCCAAGGTTCATGACGCTGTGCTGGGGATTCAGAAAGGCGTGCTTGATCACCTGCTTCACCCGGTGGTGTTGAAGCGCATTACTGACTCACGGCTGTATGGCAATGAGTATTCCCTTGCGTTGTTTATGGACGACTTGAGCGCGGCCATTTTTGATGCCGATATGTCGGATAACGTGAATACCTTCCGCCAGAATCTGCAGATGGATTACGTCGTGCGTCTCACTGCGATGGTCAAGGAGGAAAGCCGGGCAGGGTTCGATACGCCCACCCAGTCCATGGCTCTTTACCAGCTGACGAATTTGCGCAGGGCGCTTGGCAAGCGCCGAGGCATGGATGCCGAGACCCGTGCGCATAACCAGAACTTGCTGTTGGTCATTGATCGTGCCCTGGAGACACTGGGCTGATCGGTATATAGAGGCATAGGAGAAGGGCGCCCGGGTGGCGCCCTTTTTTTGTGCAATTGATTGGCCAGATGGGTCTCCCCTATGACCGCGGATGTGGCAGACTAGATGCTTCCAATTACTCGTTATCTGTCTTGCCATCTTCCGGTGGAGACAGAACAGGGAGATGTCGTGAGAATCGTTCGCCAGATTTGTGTATTGCTTCTGATAGTGCCTGTGCTCGCCTTTGGCGCGAACGCAGACAAGCTTGTCCCACCAGGGCTTAATGCCGAGACCATGAAGGGCCTGGAACTGCGCCCCCTGGGCCCGGCCTTTATGTCGGGCCGCATATCCGACATTGTCCTGCATCCCGATAATTCGAATATCAAGTATGTCGGAGTCGGCAGCGGCGGTGTGTTCAAGACCGTGAACAGCGGGGTTAGCTGGGAACCGATTTTTGATAGCGAGGGTTCTTATTCAATAGGCTGCATTACCCTTGACCCGAATCGGCCTGACACTGTTTGGGTCGGCACTGGCGAGAATGTCAGCGGACGTCATGTGGGATTTGGCGACGGTGTTTACCGCTCGCTGGATGGCGGCAAGTCCTGGACCAACATGGGTCTGAAAAAATCCGAACACATCGGCATGATTCGAATTGACCCCAGGGATTCCAACATCATCTTCGTTGCAGCCCAGGGTCCGCTCTGGTCCGGTGGCGGCGATCGGGGCCTGTTCAAGTCCGTGGACGGCGGCAAGACCTGGAACAAGGTGCTGGGCGCCGGAGAGTACACCGGGGTCAGCGAAGTTTTAATGGATCCGCGAAATCCTGATGTGATGTACGCCACGACCTGGCAGCGCTTGCGCACCGTGGCCGCGCTCATGGATGGCGGACCTGAAAGTGGTATCCACAAGTCTACCGATGGCGGTAACACCTGGCGTGAACTCACCACCGGTTTGCCAGAGGAAGACATGGGTAAAGTGGGGCTGGCGATTTCTCCCCAGAAGCCGGATGTGGTGTATGCCACCATCGAATTGCCAGGCCGCGAGGGCGGGTTCTGGCGCTCCGAGGATTCAGGCGAGACCTGGGAGAAGCGCAACGAATACCTCTCCAGCGGCACAGGCCCCCATTACTACCAGGAGATTTACGCTCACCCGCATTTCTTTGACCGTGTATACCAGGCAGACGTGATGCTGCATTTCACCAGCGATGGTGGCAAGAATTTCACCCGCATGCCTCTGGGTAACCATCACAGCGATCATCATGCGGTGGCCTTTGATCCGAATGATCCCAATTACCTGATCGTAGGTACCGATGGAGGGATCTATGAGAGTTTTGACCAGGGCGAGAACTGGCGTTTCATGGCCAACCTTCCCCTGACCCAGTTCTATAAAGTGACGGTGGATTACGATACGCCGTTCTATAACGTATATGGCGGCACCCAGGATAACTCCACCCAGGGCGGTCCCTCGCGCACTGATAATTTGCATGGCATCAGCAACGACGACTGGAAGGTTATCCTGTGGGCCGATGGCCATCAGCCTGCCGCGGATCCGACCAACCCGGATATCGTTTATGCCGAGTGGCAGAAAGGGAACCTGACCCGGTACGATCGGCGCACTGGTGAATCTGTGTACATCCAGCCCCAGCCAGGCAAGGGCGAGGCTGAAGAGCGCTTCAACTGGGATTCTCCGATACTGATCAGCCCCCATGACTCCAGTCGCCTGTATTTCGCCAGTCAGCGAGTGTGGCGCAGTGACAACCGTGGTGATGCATGGCGTGCGATCAGCCCGGATTTGACCCGCAACCAGGACCGTTTGCTTATGCCCATGATGGGCAGGCAGTGGAGCGTGGATTCCAACTGGGACCTTTACGCCATGTCGGTGTTCAACTCCATTACCTCCCTGTCCGAGTCTCCCCTGGTGGAAGGCCTGCTTTACGCGGGCACCGATGACGGCATCATCCAGGTGAGCGAGGACGGTGGTCAGAACTGGCGCCAGATCGGCAAATTGCCCGGCGTGCCCGAGAATTACTTCGTCAATGACATCAAGGCTGACCTGCACGATGCGGATTCGGTGTATGTGCTGGTGGACAATCACAAGGCCGGTGACTTCCGTCCCTTCGTTTTCAAGAGCAGCAACCGGGGCAAGAGCTGGAAGAGCATCGCCGGTGACCTGCCGGAGCGACACCTGGCCTGGCGCCTGGTGCAGGACCATGTAAAACCGGAGCTGCTGTTTTTGGGTACCGAGTTCGGGCTGTTCTTCAGCGTGGAAGGCGGAAACAAGTGGGTCAAGCTTAACGGCAACGTACCCAATATTCCCTTCCGTGACCTGGCAATCCAGAAGCGCGAGAATGACCTGGTCGGCGCGACCTTTGGCCGTGGCTTCTTCGTGCTGGACGACTACTCGGCGCTGCGGGAAATTTCCCACAAGTCACTGGCCGAGGACACCCGGTTGTTCCCGGTTCGTGATACCCCTTGGTATCTCCCCAGGCGAGGACTGGGTTGCGAGAAAGACGGATGCAAGGGCAGCCTGGGTGATGCCTATTACCTGGCGCCTAATCCGCCGTTCGGCGCGGTGTTCACCTACTATCTGCCCGAGGCTGTCCTGAGCAAGAAGGACCAGCGGCGGGAGAGCGAGAAGGTCCTGGAGGCAGCAGGAAAGAACACGCCGTTCGCCGGATGGGAGTCCTACGAGGCAGAGCAACTCGAAGGCGCGCCCGCCATGTTGCTGACGGTGACCGATTCACAGGGCAAGGTTGTTCGTCACCTGGAAGCTCCGGCGGAGGCCGGTTTCCACAGGGTTGCCTGGGACCTGCGTTACCCGGATGTCGCCCCCTGGGTGGCCGAGGATCAGCGCAGCCCCTGGGATAATCCCGCCGGCGTGTTGGCGGCCCCGGGAACCTATACGGTAAGCCTGTCTCGCCGGGTGGACGGCAAACTCCAGCCCACCCGTGAAAGCCAGGCATTTAACGTGGTATCCATTCGCGAGCCGGTGCTGGCCGGATCCGACCAGTCCCAGCGGGTTGAATTTTCGCGCCGGGTGGATGAGTTGGGTCGCCGTGTGAACGGTGCGGCCTCCGCGTTGGACGAGCTTGCCAAGGACCTGGACGCGATAAAGGACAGCCTGGTTCGTTCCACGGCTGATCAGTCGTTGTACGCCCAGGCTCATGCCTTGCAGCAAAAAGCCAATAGACTGGTCATGGCTATCAATGGCAATTCCAAGCGCCAGATGATGGGTGGAGGTGGGCAGCTGCCCATCTCGGCAAGGTTGGGGGTTGCTGCAATTGGTGCACGGGCCACTGCCTATGGACCCACCCAGACCCAGCGCGACAGCCTGGCTATCGCCGAGGAGGCGTTCTCGGCCCTGGAGCCCGAGCTGGATGAACTGGTCAACAGGGAACTGCCGGAGCTCAAGGGGCAGATGAATAGCACGGGCGTACCGTGGACGCCGGGCAGGGGTATTCCCCGCTTGTAATCGGGAATCGTGTAGGGATGGCAGACCTGGGTCTGCCATCCTGCATATCGGGCAGTGGGCCGAGAGCCAAGGCGCGTTGCCCTATCGTTTTTAAAGTTTTGCCAGGGAATGTTAAGTGACCAAGCCATCAGACAATGCCGAGGAAAGTAATACCTGGAACCGCCAGATTGATGACAGTGGTGAGTTCGTTCGTAAGGAAACCGTCTTCCATTCATGGATTAAGAGCGACGGAAGCAGCGATTTTCGTCCCGAGACGGACCGCTATCACCTCTACGTATCTCTTGCCTGCCCGTGGGCTCACCGAACCCTGATCTATCGCAAGCTGAAGGGGCTTGAGTCGGTGATCAGCGTGGATGTGGTCGATCCTATTCTCCCGGGACAGGGGTGGACCTTCGAGCAGAGTTCTACCGGGGCCACCGGCGATACAGTGAATGGCCTGGATATTCTCAGACAGGTTTATGAATTGGCCAGCCCCGGCTATGACGGCGTGGTGACGGTGCCGGTGCTGTGGGACAAGGCTCAGAAGACCATCGTGAATAACGAGTCCTCGGAAATAATCCGGATGTTCAATGCGGAGTTCCAGGACCTGGCGAACAACCCCGGATTGGACCTTTACCCCGAACACTTGCGTGAATCCATCGACGAGATAAATACCTGGGTGTACGAGGAAATAAATAACGGTGTTTATCGCGCCGGATTTGCCCGCACCCAGAAGGCATACA